>DATEPR010000323.1:0-3984 GCA_035273045.1 Pseudonocardiaceae bacterium
CAGGCCGAGTTCCGCGGCTCGCCCGTCGACGGCAGCTTCCGTGCCACGCACATCGTGGTCCGGCAGCACGGCGAATGGCTGCTCGCCGGCATCCACCTCAGCCCGATCGCGCCGCCGGTCCGCAGGACGGAGCTCAACCACACCATCGTGCGGGCCACCGACAAGGCCGCGTCCGCCGCGTTCCTCGCCGGGATCCTCGGTGTGCCGGTGGGGGAGCCGGTCGGCCCGTTCGTGCCCGTCCAGCTCACCAACGGCGTCACGCTCGACTTCATGGACGTCGACACAGTGGCGCGCCAGCACTACGCGTTCCTGATCGACGAGGCCGACTTCGACGCCGCGTTCGCGCGCATCCGCGAGTCCGGCACCGAGTACTGGGCCGATCCGGACCGCAGGCGGCCCGGCGAGACCAACACGATGAACGGCGGGCGTGGCGTCTACTTCGCCGACCCCGACGACCACAACATGGAACTGTTGACGAGGGCATGACCATGCGAGTGAGCATCACCGTCACCGACTACTCGTGGCCCGAGCTGCCCGGCCACCTGGGACGGATCGCAGAGGCAGCCGACCAGTCCGGTGTGGACACTCTGTGGGTCGCGGATCACCTGATCCAGGCCGATCCGCACCACGAGTCGAGCGATCCGATGCTGGAGGCCTACACCACCCTGGGCTTCCTCGCCGCCCGCACCGAGCGGGTCCGGCTGGGCACCATGGTCACCGGCGTGACCTTCCGCCCGCCCGCCGTCACGATCAAGGCGGTCACCACGCTGGACGCGCTGTCCGGCGGGCGGGCCTGGTTCGGCGTCGGCGCCGGTCACCACGAGGGCGAGGCGAAGGCGCTGGACCTGCCGTTCCCCGCGACGGCGGAACGGTTCGAACGGATGGCCGAGACGGTGCGGATCGCACTGCACATGTGGTCCGGCGACGGCCGCCCGTTCGAGGGAAAGCACTACCACCTGGCCGATCCGGTGTGCAGCCCGCGACCGAGCCGCCGCCCGCCGATCCTGATCGGCGGGACCGGGGAACGGAAGACGCTGCGGCTGGTCGCCCGGTACGCGGACGCGTGCAACGTGTTCGACATCCCGGACGGCGGCCGGACGATCCGGCACAAGCTGGCCGTGCTTGCCGGGCACTGCGCCGAGATGGGCAGGCCGTACGACGACGTCGAGAAGACGGTCAGCACCCGGGTCATGCCGGGGGAGTCGGCGGCCGAGTTCGCGGAACGCTGTGCCACCTTCGCCGAGTGGGGCATCGACCACGTGGTCGTGCTCAGCCCGCAACCGTGGACCGAAGCGGCGGTGGCGCTGGTGGCCGCTGCCGCGACGTGACCGGACCAGCCGGGCGCGGTCCGGCACGGCGCAACTCGTCCATAATGGACGATCGCACCCGGTCGTCAGGCGGGTGTCACGTCGATCAGGACCTTGCCCACGGCGCCGTTCTCGACCGCGGCGTGCGCCTGGGCGGTCTGGTCCAGCGGGTAGCGGTGCACCGGCAGGCCGCGGTCCTCGCCGATGCCCAGGGCGCCGTCCCGCATGGCGGCGTTGACGTCCTCGGCGCCGGCGCGCAGCTTGTCCGCGCCCACCGTGTAGAGCACCAGGAACTGGTAGCGCGTGTTCACCCACAGGTTCCGGCCGAAGTCGAGGCTGACCGTGCCCGAGCCGTGGTCGTCGCCGTACACGGCCACGGTGCCCCGGGTGCGCAACACCTCGGTATGCAGCGCCGCGTTCGCGCTGGCCGCGACCTCCACGATCACGTCGACACCGTCCGGCGCGATCGCCCTGACCCGCGCGGCCAGATCGTCCACTGTGTACCGGAGCACGTGGTGCGCACCGGCGGCCCTGGCCAGTTCGGCCTTGGCGTCCGTGCTGACCGTGGCGATCACGGTCGCGCCCGCCCAGCGGGCCAGTTGGACGGCGGCGTTGCCGACCGCGCCCGCGCCACCGCTGACCAGCACCGTCCGTCCCGCGAGGGCACCGGGTGCCAGCCGGGTGGGGCCGTCCTCGGCGACGGTCAGCGCGCGGTGCGCGGTCAACCCGGGCACCGCGAGAGCGGCACCCTCGTCGAAGCCGACACCGTCGGGCAGCGCGACCACCCGGTCGACCGGCAGCACCGTGTACTCCTGCGCCGTGCCGGACGTCGGCGCGTGGTTGCCCGCCAGCAGCACCCACACCCGGTCGCCCACGGCGAACTCGGTCACACCCGGCCCGACCGCGTCCACGACACCGGCGCCGTCCTGGTTGGGCACGGTCTCCGGCACCTCCGCGTCGCCACCACGGAAACCGCTGCGCTGCTTCCAGTCGGTCGGGTTCACGGCGGACACCACCACCCGCACCCGCACCTCACCGGCCCGCGGCTCGTCGATCTCCCGCTCCGTGACGGTCAGCACGTCGGGTCCGCCGTACCGGCGGTAGGTGACAGCCCTCATGCCCGGTGCAATCCCGCACCGGATCGCGATATTCCCGCCGGTGTCACACGGCCGGCCCGCCGCTCGTCAGACAGGTCGAGACCAAGTTTCGACGACAGCGAAGGACATGTGACGATGCGGATACCTGAGATCAACACGATGATTCCGGAAATCCAGGAAGTGGCCGGCGCACTGGTGAAGGCGACCGCGAACGGTGCACTGCCGGCGGAGACGATCAGCCTGGTCTTCCTGCGGGCCGGCCACATCGTCGGCAGCACCTACCAGGTGCAGCGGCACACGGGCGACCTGCGCAGGGCCGGGGTGTCCGAGGAGCGGATCGCCGGCGTGGCGACCTGGTGGGACGCGCCCTACTTCACCGACGCCGAACGAGCGGCGCTGGCCCTGACCGACGCCGTGCTCCAGCCGAGTCCGCGCGGCGAGGAGCGGGTGCCGGACGACCTGTGGGCCGAGGTGGCGAAGCACTACGACGCCAAGGCGCTGTCCACGTTGACGGTCCTGCTCGCCTCGGCGGGCTTCTGGATGGCGATCGCCCTGCTGATCAAGCCGCCACCCGCGGGCCAGGCGGCCTGACCGGCATGGTCCCCGGGACCGCCTGCCCCGGTGACCGCTGCGGGCTGGCCGGATTCCGGTTGGTCAAGATGCGAAGCCAGCTTCCGTCCGGCCGCCGCTGACCGCGTCAGGAACCGGTTCCGGTTGGTCGAGGGGGGCGCCGGCCTTCGTCCCGGCCGCCGCGTGACCTGCGCTGGGGCAGCGGCGGTTTGGCGCGAACCGCGGCCGGACGGTCACCGGGGTCGCCCGCCCCGGTGACCGCGTCAGGAACCGGTGGATTGCACGAATTCCGGTTGGTCGAGGACCCGTAGCCAGCTTCCGTCCGGCTGCCGGCGCACGACCTGCGCGCGTGCGCCGGCACCGTCCTTCGGCGGGGTCGCCGTCAGGGCGATGTCGCCGCTGACCAGCGTCGGCAGCGGCGGTTCCGGCTCGAACCGGGGCCGGTTGGCCAGCACCTGCTCCCACAGGGCCTGGATCGCTGCCCGGCCGACCGTCTGCTGCCCCGGCGGATACGCGAGCACCGCGTTCTCCTCGTACAGCGCGGCGACTCCAGCCGCGTCCCCCGCGTTGGAGCGCTCCACGAACAGCCGGGTGATGTCCTCGGGCTTCATGGCTTTCTCGTACTCGGTCATGACCCGAGTCTTGCCATCCCATAACCAGAAGTCCAACAGATGGTTCTGATCGATACTAGAATCAGCAGTCATGGATCTGAAGCAGCTCGAATACTTCCTCGCGGTGGCCACGGATCTCTTGGTGCATACTTGCTGCCATGGGAGCGCAGCCACGTCGTGAGCGGGGTCGGACTCTTATCGAGCACGACCCTGACCAGCTAGTTTGGGTCCTGTCAGCCCGCGAGTCCAGGGTCGTGGCCGGACGAGATGTGCCAGGTGAGGGGCAGGTCGACTACCAGCTCGGAGACCTGCGGAAGTTCGTTGCCGGCATCGGCGGCCGAGTGGACCGGGAGGTTCCAGAGCCAAACGTGTCGTCGTTTAAGCGGCGGCGCGTGTTGT
>DATEPR010000324.1:0-2615 GCA_035273045.1 Pseudonocardiaceae bacterium
AGCGGGGTGTGCCCCTGCTCGCGGATCAGCACCGGCCGCACGCTGACGCCGCCCGCCACGGCCAGTTCGGCGTCCCCCGACCGCAGCGCGGCCACCGCCTGGGCGACGGCGACCAGGCTGCCGCTGCACGCGGTGTCGACCACGAACGCCGGACCGGTGAAGCCGAAGACGTAGGAGACACGGGCCGCCAGCGACGCACCGAGCGAGCCGAGCACCTGTTGCGGGTCGTCGTCGTCGAACAGGGTGTCGTAGTCCGAACGGGAGTGTCCGAGGACCACGGCGGTGCGTGAACCGCGCAGGTCCGCGGGCGCGTAACAGGCGTTCTCCACGGCGTGGTGGGCCAACTGGAGGACCAGTCGCTGGTGCGGGTCCATCAGTTCGGCCTCGCGCAACGAGATGCCGAAGAAGCGGTGGTCGAACTGGTCGATCCGGTCGAGGTACGCCATCGGCAGATAGCGGGCGCCGGCCGCGCCGCCGTTGTGGTGCAGCCGTTGCGGGCTCGGTCGGCCCACGGTGTCGCGGCCCTCGCGGAGCAGGTCGTGCAACGTGTCCGGGTCGTCCACCCGCGGCAGCAGCACGGCCGAGCCGATGATCGCCACGTCTTCGCTTCGCACCGGGTACCTCCGGTTCTACAACTGGTAGTCGCGTGCCGAACCGGCGCGCCGGTCCACCAGCCGGGCCATGGTCTCGACGGTCGGGTGCTCGAACATCAACGCCAGCGCGCCGACGGTGGGGTTGTCGAACAGTGCCCTCGGCGGCAGCACCGTGCCGAACTCGCCCTGCAACCGGGCGGCGACCCGGATGGACAGGATGGAATCCCCACCCAGGGCGAAGAAGTCGTCGTCGGCGCCGACGCGGTCCACCGCGAGCACCTCGGACCAGATCCGCGCCACCACCTCCTCGGTCCGGGTGCGCGGCGCCACGTACGGCCTCGGCCCCACCGGCACCGGCTCGGGCACCGCCGCGGTTGCCACCGGCGGGGTCACCAGCGCGGCCGTGCCGTTGGCGACGTCCTTGAGCAGGCCGACCAGTTCGTCGGCCAGTGCCTGGATGGTGGCGTCGTCGAACAGGGCGGGGTCGTAGCCGAACCGGAACGTCAACCGGTCGGCGTGCCTGGCGCCGCCGTGCGCGATGAGGTTCAGCGGGTAGTTGGTGATCTCCACCGCCGCCACGGTCTCGATCCGCAGGCCGAGCCCGGCGAGGCGGTCCTGGTCGAACGGGTAGTTCTCGAACGCCACGATGCTGTCGAACAGGTTCACCCCGGCGGGCAGTCCGGCACAGCGGTGCAGCCGCGCGAGCGAGACGTGCTCGAACCGCCTGGCGTCCACCTGGTCGGCCTGGAGCCGCCGCAGCCAGCCGGGCAGGTCCTGGTCGGCACCGACCCGCACCCGGACCGGCACCGTGTTGACGAACATGCCGACCATCGCGTCCACCCCGGCGAGTTCGGCCGGCCGGCCCGACACCACCGCGCCGAAGCAGACGTCCCGGCCGCCGCCGCGACGGGCCAGCACGGTCGCCCACATCCCCTGCACCACGACGTTGACCGTGACGCGGTGTCGCCGGGCGAACTCGTACAGCGCGGCCGAGTCCGGCACCGGCAGCTCCGCATCCACAGTGGACGCCGAGTGGGTGACGTGTGCCGGGCCGGGCGGCCGGTCGAACGGCAGTGGTGTCGGTGCGCGCAGGCCGGCGAGCACGCCGCGCCAGTGCCGCTCCGCGGCCGCGGTGTCCTGACGGGACAGCCACGCCAGATGGTCGGCGAAGGGGCGGCGGCGCATCGGCGGTGTGCCGCCCGCGGCCGCGAGTACGTCGGAGAGCACCTGGAAGGTGCTCCACCCGTCCAGCACGATGTGGTGGAAGGTCCACACGACCCGGAGCTGCGCGCCGCCCAGCCGCACCAGCGCCACCCGCAGCAGCGGCGGGCGGGTCAGGTCGAGCCCGGCGGCCCGGTCGCGGGCCAGCAGGTCACGCAGCGCGTCGTCGTGTTCCGCCGCGGGCAGGCCGGTCCAGTCGTACCGCTCGATCGGCAGCGTGGCCGTGCGGTACACCACCTGCACCGGCTCGCGCAGCGCCGGCCAGGCCAGGGCGGTCCGCAGCGCCGGGACCGAGTCGACGACCTGCTGCCAGGCCCGTGGCAGGCGCGCGCCGAGGTCGGCCGCGTCGGACAGGGTCAGGCAGACCTGTTCGAGGTACGTTCCCGGTTCGGACAGGCTGTGGAACAACATGCCCGCCTGCATCGGCGTCAGCGGGTACACGTCCTCGACGTGCCGCCCGTTGCCGGTCACACGGTCGAGTTCCGCCTGGTCCAGCCCGGCGAGCGGGAAGTCCGACGGGGTGCACCCGCCGGAGTCCGGGTGGGCGCAGTGCACGGCGATCTCCCGCAGCGCGGCGACGGTTTCCCTGGCGAGCCGGCCGACGGTGTCCGCGCCGTGCGCACCCGGGGAGTAGGTCCACTCGAACTCCAGCTCGCCAGCCGCGGTGACGAATGCGGTGACGTCCAGGCGGGCCGTGCCGCTGACGGTGTCGCCCCGGTCGAGCCCGATGCCGCCCGGCGACGGTTCGTGCTCGGCGAGGTCGAACCGGCCGAGGTAGTTGAACGCCAGCACCGGCCGGTA
>DATEPR010000325.1:0-4620 GCA_035273045.1 Pseudonocardiaceae bacterium
ACGCCGAACTGGCCAGTATGGACTTCGACGAGTTGTGGGCGCTCGGCGAGCGGGTCGGCCTGCTGGACCGCTACCCGATGCTGGGCGTCATGGAGGCCATCATGCGGACCAGGGTGGGCGACCTGGAGGGTGCGTCGGCGGCCGCGGCCCGGATGGTGGCCGGCCCGGATCCGTGGTCGGCGGCCGCCGGCCGGCTGGTCACCTGTTTCGTTGCCGCGTCCGCCGCCGACGTGCCGAAGGCGGAGGCGGAACTGCTCGCCGCGCTGGACGGGTTCCGGGCGCTGGGTGAGCGGTGGGGTTGCGCGTTCACGCTTGGCCTGCTCGGCCAGTACCGGATGATGCGCGGCGACCGGGCCGGTGCGGTCGAGGCGCACGAGGAGGCGGTGCGGATCGCCGGCGAGGTGGCCGTGCACAACGCGCTGCCGCCCATGCAGCTCATGCAGCTCGGTGCCGCGCGTGGCATGTCCGGCGACCTGGACGGCGCCGAGCGCGACGTCCGGTCCGCACTGGCCACTGTGGACTCACAGGATCGGGGCCTGCGGCTGATGGGCACGTGCGTGCTCATCCACGTCGCCGTGATGCGCGGCGACCTGCCCGTGGCCCGGCGACTGGCCGGCGAGGCCGACGCGATCGCCGGCACCGGCAACCAGGAACCGGACTGGGTCGCGGTGCTGGCGACGGCCAAGGCGACGATCGCGCTGGCCGCCGACGAACTGGACGAGGCCGGCCGGCACCTGGACACCGCGCTGTCCGCGCTGTCCTCGGCCAACGACATGTCCTCGCTGGCCAGCGTCGGCGAACGGATCGCCATTCTGGTGGCCAAGCGCGGCGACCACCTGGCGGCGGCCGAACTGCTCGGCGCCGCCGCCGGCATCCGCGGCCTGCTCGACCAGGGCGAGCCCAACGTGCGGGCACTGGTGGCCGACCTGACCGAGCGGCTGGGCGACGGCTACCACACGGCGTTCCACCGGGGCTTCGACCTGGACCGGGCCACGGCCCTGCTGCGACTGGCGGACGCCGTGCGGCAACCGTCCCCCTAGGCGGCCATGCGCCTGCGGTAGAAGACCATCGCCAGCGGGAAGAACACCGCCACGATCCCGGCCAGCCAGGCGATCGACGCCAGCAGCGGCCCCGCGACCGGACCGCCGAGCAACAACCCACGGGACACGTCGGCGATCTGGCTCACCGGGCTGATCGTGGCCCACGTGTGCAGGAACCCGGGCAGCGTGCGGGCCGGCACGAACACGTTGCTGCCGAACGACAACGGCAGCAGGAACGCCACCAGCACGCCCTGGGCGCTCTGCGGGCTGCGCACCAGCATGGACACGAACACGCCCACCCAGCACAGCGCCAGCCCGGCCAGCAGCATGATGACGATCGCGAGCAGCAGCGCCAGCGGTGACGTGTGGATGCGGAACCCGATGATCACGGCGAACACCAGCGTGACGGCCGTGGCGGTGAGGAACCGCACCGAGTCGCCGATGACCGCGCCGATCAGCGGTGCCGACCGGGCGATGGGCAGGCTGCGGAACCGGTCGAACACACCCTTCGTGATGTCGGTGCCCAGCGCGATGCCGGTGCCCACGCTGGCCATCAGCGTGCCCTGCGCCAGGATGCCCGGCACCAGCGTCTGCAGGTAGACGTGCCAGTCGCCGCTGACCGCGCCACCGAAGAGGAACACGAACAGCACCAGGAACAGGATCGGCTGGAGCGTGACGTCCAACAGCACCTCGGGGTTCTTGCGGATCTTGGCGATGCTCCGCCCGGCCAGGGTCAGGCCGTGCCGGATGGTGCGGGCCGGGCCGATGTAGCGGTGGGCGGCCGAAGTCGCCACCGTGAGGGCCGTCATGCCGGGCTCCCTTCCGCGACCGGCTCCGGCCGCTCCGTGGTGTCGTGCCGGGTCAGGGACAGGAAGACCTCGTCCAGGCTGGGCAGCCGCATGGCCAGTTCGTCCGCGGTGATCCCGGCCGCGTCCATGCGGCGCACCAGCGCGGACAGCAGCACCGGATCGTCGATCCGCGCGGTGAGCAGGCCGGACGTGTCGTCCCGGACCGGTGGCTCGCCGGTCAGCTCGGCCAGCATCGCGGCCACCGGGTCCAGGTCGCGCGGCACTGTCGGCCGCACCTCCAGGGTCTGGCCGCCGGTGCGTCGCTTCAGCTCGTCCGGCCGGCCGTCCGCGACCACCCTGCCGTGGTCGATCACGGTGATCCGGTCGGCCAGGTGGTCGGCCTCGTCGAGGTACTGCGTGGTGAGCAGGACGGTGACGCCGTCGTCGGCGAGGCCGCGGATCATCCGCCACACGTCGGCGCGGCTGTGCGGGTCCAGCCCGGTGGTCGGCTCGTCCAGGTACAGCACCCTGGGCCGCCCGACCAGGCTCGCGGCCAGGTCCAGCCGGCGCCGCATACCACCCGAGTAGGTCTTCGCGGCCCGGCCGGCCGCGTCCGCCAGGTCGAACCTGGCCAGCAGCTCGGCGGCCCTGGCCCGCGCCTCCAGCCTGGGCAGTTCCAGCAGGCGGCCGATCAGCACCAGGTTCTCGGCGCCGGTCAGGTCCTCGTCCACCGAGGCGTACTGCCCGGTCAGGCCGATCATCCCGCGCACCGCCACCGCGTCCCGCACCACGTCGTGGCCGCCGACGGTGGCGTGGCCGCCGTCCGGACGCAGCAGGGTGGCGAGGATGCGCACGGCGGTCGTCTTGCCGGCGCCGTTCGGGCCGAGCATGCCCACGATGGCGCCCGCCGGCACCGCGAAGGACACCCCGGCCAGGGCGGTCGTCGACCCGAACCGTTTGGTCAGGTCCTCCGCCGTGATCGCATACGTCGTCATGCCGCCATGCTGGGCGGCCGCGCTGCCAGCCCGCGCACAGCGGACTGTCAGCCGCTGTCAGCGGCCGCGTCCACCGACAGCACGACCTCGAACTCCAGCAGGCTCGACCCGGTGGACACCGGACTGTCCCGCACCCCGGCGTGCGCCTCGATCGCCGGGCCGTTGGCCCACGCCTGGTAGGCGGCCTCACTCTCCCAGCGCGTGTACACGAAGTACCTGCTGTCGCCGGACACCGGGCGCAGCAGCTCGAAGCCGAGGAACCCGGACTGCGAGTCCACCGCGTGCATCCGGTGCGCGAACCGCTGCTCCAGCTCCTCGCCGGCGCCCTCGGGCACCTCGATCGCGTTGATCTTCACGACAGCCATGGCAACCAGCCTAGGCTGCGCGGTGTGGCGGTGGACATGCGCGGCGTGGTCGACTTCGGCGGGACCGGCCAGGGCATAGTGCTGCTGCACGGCCTGATGGGCCGGGCCACCACGTGGTGGCGGACCGCCCGCTGGCTGACCGAACACGGCCACGTGATCGGCCTGGACGCCCGCGCGCACGGCCGCAACCCGCACCGGCACGGCGTGCCCACCGAACGGTTCGCGCAGGACGTGGCCGACCGGATCACCGAACTGGACCTCGCGCCCGCCGTGGTGATCGGCCACTCCATGGGCGGGCTGCACGCGGTCGCGCTGGCCGCCGCCCACCCGGAACTGGTCCGCGGCGTGGTCGTCGAGGACATGGCGCCGGACCACAAAGGACGGACGGTCGACCTGTGGCGGCCGTACTTCGACTCATGGCCCGAGGTGTTCGCGTCACTGGCCCACGTGCGGGAGTTCTTCGGCCCGGCCGGCGACTACTTCGTCGAGTGCGTCGAGGAACGCGCCGATGGCTACCACCTGATCGCCGACGTCGAGGAGCTGTACGGCATCGCCGCCGAATGGGGCCGCCGCGACTACTGGGACCTCGTCGAGCGGGTCCGGGTGCCGCTGCTGGTGATCGAGGCGGGCGACGGCCCGATGCCACCCGGCCAGCAGGCCGAGATGGCCCGCCGCAGCGCCGGTCCGGCACGGCACGTGTGCCTCGAAGGCGCGGGGCACGTCGTGCACGACACGTCACCGGCGCGGTTCCGCGAGGCCGTCGAGCGGTTCCTGGCTAGCCTGCCCTGAACAGCACGTCGACATCACCGGTCCGGGTGTCGGTGATGCCGAACTCGGCGATCCGCGCCCGGACCGGGCCGACCGGGTGCAGCGCGGCGAACCCGGTGGCCAGTTGGGCCGGCGTGAGGTCCTGGGCGAGCGTGCAGTGCGGCACCCACGCGCCCGGCAGGTAGTACGCCCAGGGATCGCGCACCCGCCCGGCCAGCGTGTCGTGCACCGCGACGTGCACGGCCAGCAGCTCCGCGTCGGTGACCGCACCGAGGAACAGGCCGTTCTCCGCGGTCGGGAACGTGCCCAGCGTGTACAGCCACAGCCTGGGCAGCGCCAGCCGGGTCAGGTCGACGGTGAGGTCCTTGCGGGCGGCCGCGGGGATCGCCCCGCCGACCGCGAACGTCACGTGTGGCCGGTGCCGGCCGTGGGTCGCCGTGGCCAGGCTGGGCACACCGGCCCGTTCCAGTCGCTGCCACAACCCGCGCACGGCCTCGTCGGCGGCGTCGTCGAAGTAGCACTCAAGCGCCTGCGCCACGCGCGTTCTCCAGGATCTCGCCGGGCAGGGCGAACCTGCCGTCGCCGGTCTGCTCCACCAGCCCGTCGACCAGCAGCGAGTCGAGGCACCGGTCCCGCTGGGCGGCATCGGACCAGGCGGCGTCCA
>DATEPR010000326.1:0-13408 GCA_035273045.1 Pseudonocardiaceae bacterium
TCCTCGGCGCCTACCCGATCACGCCGGCCTCGGACATCCTGCACGAGCTGTCCAAGCACAAGGCCTTCGGCGTCCGGACGTTCCAGGCCGAGGACGAGATCGCCGGGATCGGCGCCGCGCTGGGCGCCTCCTACGGCGGCGCGCTCGGCATGACCACCACGTCCGGTCCGGGCATCGCGCTGAAGTCGGAGACCATCGGCCTGGCCGTGATGACCGAGCTGCCGCTGGTGGTGATCGACGTGCAGCGCGGCGGCCCGTCCACCGGCCTGCCGACCAAGACCGAACAGGCGGACCTGTTGCAGGCCATGTTCGGCCGCAACGGTGAGGCGCCGGTGCCGATCGTGGCGCCGCAGTCCCCCGCCGACTGCTTCCGCACGATCCTGGACGCGGTGCGGATCGCGCTGACGTACCGGACGCCGGTGCTGGTCCTGTCGGACGGCGCGATCGCCAACGGCTCGGAACCGTGGCTGATCCCGGACGTCGCGGACCTGCCCGACCTGAGCGTGCCGTTCGCCACCGAGCCGAACGCCCCGGACGGCTCCGGCGACTTCTGGCCCTACCTGCGCGACCCGGAGACGCTCGCCCGGCCGTGGGCGGTGCCCGGCACGCCCGGCCTGGAACACCGCATCGGCGGGCTGGAGAAGGCCGACGGGGCAGGGAACATCTCCTACGACCCTGACAACCACGACAAGATGGTCCGGTTGCGACAGGCCAAGGTGAACGGCATCACCGTGCCCGACGTGGTGGTCGACGACCCGTCCGGCGAGGCGACGACGCTGGTGGTCGGCTGGGGTTCGACGTACGGGCCGATCGGCGCGGCGGCGCGGCGGGTGCGCAACGCCGGCCACCCGATCGCGACGGTGCACCTGCGCCACCTCAATCCGTTCCCGGCCAATCTCGGCGACGTGCTCGCCGCGTATTCCCGCGTAGTGGTACCGGAAATGAACCTGGGCCAGCTCGCGCTGCTGCTCCGGGCGAAGTTCCTCGTGGACGCGGTGAGCTACACCAAGGTCGCCGGCCTACCGTTCAAGGCCGAGGAGTTGCAGCACGTGTTCACCGACATCATCGAGGGAGGCGTGACGCGGTGACGGCGATCGATCTCGGACTGCCGACGCTGGGTGGCCTGGACCTGGTTCCCACGTTCGACGGCAAGCAGTCCGCGAAGGAGTACAAGTCCGACCAGGAGGTGCGCTGGTGCCCCGGCTGCGGTGACTACGCGGTGCTGGCGGCCGTCCAGGGCTTCGTTCCGCAGTTGGGCCTCAAGCGTGAGAACATCGTGTTCGTGTCGGGGATCGGCTGCTCCAGCCGGTTCCCGTACTACATGAACACCTACGGCGTGCACTCCATCCACGGCCGCGCACCCGCCATCGCCACCGGCCTCGCGGTCAGCCGGCCGGACCTGTCCGTGTGGGTGGTCACCGGGGACGGCGACGCGCTGTCCATCGGCGGCAACCACCTCATGCACGTGCTGCGGCGCAACGTGAACCTCAAGATCCTGCTGTTCAACAACCGGATCTACGGCCTGACCAAGGGTCAGTACTCGCCGACCAGCGAACTGGGCAAGATCACCAAGTCCACGCCGATGGGTTCGCTGGACCACCCGTTCAACCCGGTGTCGCTGGCGCTGGGCGCCGAGGCGACCTTCGTGGCCAGGGCGCTGGACTCGGACCGCAAGCAGCTCACCGAGGTGCTGCGGGCCGCCGCCGAGCACCGGGGCACCGCGCTGGTGGAGATCTACCAGAACTGCCCGATCTTCAACGACGGCGCGTTCGACGTGCTGAAGGAGCCGGGCGAGCGGGAGCGGCGGATCGTCCACCTGACCGACGGCCAGCCGATCGTGTTCGGCCAGGACGGCGAGTACGGCGTGGTCCGCGAACCTGCCACCGGCGCGCTGACCGTGCGCAAGGTGGCCGAGGTCGGCGCCGACGCGGTGGTCACGCACGACGCATCGGCCCAGGACCCGTCCTACGCCTTCGCGCTGTCCCGGCTGACCGGTTCGGACCTGGCGCACACCGTCACCGGCGTGTTCCGCTCGGTCCGGCGGCCGACCTACGACGACCTGGCCAGGGCCCAGGTCGCGGACGCGAAGCAGGCCAAGCCGGCGGACCTGCAGAACCTGCTGCGCGGCAACGACACCTGGACCGTCGCCGGCTGACTAGTAGTTGTGCGGACGTTCCCAGCTCGTGAATCCAGCGCGCTGGGCGTCCTCCGGCGTGCGGAACCAGACCTGCGGCTCCAACCGGTCGAAGAACGGCGACGACGAGGTGTGGAACACCATCGACGACGTCCTGGCCTTCACCTGGAACTGCGGCGAGGGCGCTGATCCGTCCGGTTTGGGCAGTGCCGAGCCGGGACCGAACGGGCCGTCGTCCTGGCCGGCTGGTTGCGGGGTGTCGACTGGTTCGGTCGGCGGCCGGTCGGCCGGCGGGTCCGGTGGTATCGGGATCACCTGGGTCGCCGGACCGTCCACACCGGTCCGCACGCGCACCGGGCGCGGAGCCGGCGGGGCGTCCAGGAAGCCGTCCGTGGCGAACTCGTCCGTCGTCTCGTTGGGACCGGGCCGGTCGTCGTAGCCGCCCGGCTGTTCTTCGTAGGCGCGCGGTTCGTCCTCGGGCGCGGGCGGTTCGCCGTAGCCGGGCGGCACGTCGGTCAGGTCGGGCAGGAAACCGTCCTCGTAGGACTGGTAGCCCTCGGCCGCCGCCTCCGGCGGGATCAACGGCTCGAACAGCGACCGGGACCCGTCCGCCTCGTCCTCGTAGATGGTGTCCGTCTCGGTGCCGAACACGGACTCGCGCAACAGGTCCGGGTGCTCCACGTCGGGCCGGCTGACCGGCAGGATCCGCTGCGTCACCGGGCCGTCCCGGTGCCACCCCTCCGGTTCGAACAGGTTGGTGCTCGTGGTGTCGTCGGTGAGCACGTGCGAGCCGTTCGTGGACGGCTGGGCCTCGGCCGCGTACGGCTGGTCGCCCAGCCACCGGCCGTCGTGGCCGTCCACCAGCGCGGGCTTCTGGAACGGCTGGAAGCCGCCCTCCTCGATGGGCGTCAGCTCACCGGCGCGCGGCCGCTGCACGTCGACCAGTTCGCCCTCGTGGAACGGTGATTCGAACGCGGCGAACCGCAGCGACGGCTCGCCGCTGACCTCCCGGCGCGGCAGCGGCGTGCTGGACTCGGCCGGCTCGTCGACGTCCTCGAAGCTGTAGTCCCCGAAATGGAAGCCGTTGTCCGCGGAGTCGTCGCCGTACTCGCCGGTGAGCTGGCCGGACCGCTCGCCGTTGTACTCGTACTCGTCGGCGTAGCTCTCGTACGCCTCGTAGCCCTCGATCTGCGGCAGCACGGACGTGACGTCGGTGGCACCCGGATCGACGACCTCGCCATGGGTTACCAGGTCCCGGTCGTCGGTGTCCGCCGTGGCCGGGCCACCGGCCCCGGCGCGCAGGAAGTCCAGGTACTGCGCGTCGGCGTCCGAGTTGGACGACACCGGCGGCAGCGGGGCGGGCGGTTCCGCCGGCTCAGGCTCGGAACGCCACGGCGTGATGCTGGTCTGCTCGGCGGCCGGCTCGTCGGACAGCCAGTCCGACGTCAGATCGGTGGACTCCGCCGGGCGCTCGGGCCGCCACGCCTGCTCGACGGCCGGCGACGGCTGGCCGGGCTGCCACGGCGCGGGCGCGGCCCTGGTGGCCTCCTCGGCCTCCTCCTCCCACGCCTCACTGATCCGCGCGACGCCGGGGAAGTCCTCGACACCGGAGCGGGACTCGCTCTCGTCGTCGGCGTCCGCCAGCAGGTCGGTGCCGCCCAGGCTGCCGCTCGGGGTGAGCAGGCCACCCCGGTTGCGGTTGGCGACGAAACCGTCCGCGCTGAGCGCGGCCGTGGCGAACGGACCCCGGTCGAACACGGAGCGGCCGTACTCGCCGTCCTGGCGGGCGGATCTCGCGCCGGCCGCCAGCCGGGCCTCCAGTTCCGCCACCCTGTTGCTCAGTGGCCGGACCCGCACCACCCAGTCGAGCAACACTCCGACGGCGAAGCCGACCAGGCAGGCGAACCACACCTGCCCGAAGATCCACATCACGGGACGTCCTTCCTGCGTGCACCGTGCCCGGCGCGGCGGAGGTAGCCCATTCGGCGGATAGCGACCGGAGTGAATCGTCCTTGCGTGCACAACGCAGCGGGATCATCTGTGCTGGACGTCACATCCTGGGCATGCCGACGGCCACCTACCTCTCGCGGGTCAGCGTAGCAACCGGACGGGTGACCGGACCGCTCAGTCGGCCGATCCGGCCGCGAGCCGGACGACCGGCGGCGAGCCGTCAGCCGGTCCGGTCCACCAGGTAGTCGGCCATCGCCCGCAGCGCGTCCCTGGCCGGGCTGTCCGGCAGTGCCCGCAGCACATCCCGGGCGCGGTCGGCGTACTCGACCAGCGTCTTGCGCGCCCTGGGCAGACCGGTGGACTCGCGCAGCAGCGCCAGGGCCTCGGCGACCTCGGCGTCGTCGGTCAGCGGGCGGGACACCAGGTCGCGCAGCCGGGCGCCGTCCGGGCTGTGCGGGTCGGCGTCGGCCAGCGCGTACAGCATCGGCAGCGTCGGCACGCCCTCGCGCAGGTCGGTGCCCGGCGTCTTGCCCGACTCGTCGCCGCTGGACGCGATGTCGATGATGTCGTCGGAGATCTGGAACGCGGCGCCGACGATCTCGCCGTACCGGCGCACCGCCGTGATGTGCTCGTCGGCAGCGCCCGAGCACATGCCGCCGAACCGGCCGGACGTGGCGATCAGCGACCCGGTCTTCTGCCGGATCACCGACCGGTAGTGCCGGATCGGGTCCTCACCGGGCGCCGGGCCGATGGTTTCCCGCATCTGGCCGGTGACCAGTTCGGCGAACGTCTCGGCGATGATCCGGGCCGCGTCCGTGCCCAGGTCGGACACCAGCCGGGAGGCGTGCGCGAACAGGTAGTCGCCGGCCAGGATCGCCACCGTGTTGTCCCACCGGGCGTTCGCGCTGGCCGTGCCGCGGCGCATGGTGGCCTCGTCCATCACGTCGTCGTGGTAGAGCGTCGCGATGTGCACCAGCTCCACGGCGGCCGCCGCGGTGATGACGTCCTGCCGCTTCGGGTCGCCGAACTGGGCGGCCAGCAGCGTGAACAGCGGCCGGACCCGCTTGCCGCCCGCCACCACCAGGTGCAGCGCGGTGGACCGGACGAACTCCACCTCGCTGTCCACGACGGTGTGCAGGACATCCTCGACCCGGTCCAGGCCGGCCTTGATGCCGGCCGTCAGGCCCGGGTCGACGAGATCGAACAGCAGCGTCTGCTCGTCACCGGTCGCCACCGGCCTGTGCACAGTCACGGACGCCCCCGCAGCACGGTCAGAGGGCGAAGCTGCCGCCTCCCGCCCAGTCCAGGACGACCGACGGCCACACGCCCAACACGAGTGTCACCAATACGCCCAGCGTAATCGCCGCCGTGGTGAACGGACCCGGCACACTGACCGTCGGACCGTCCGCCGCGGGCTCGCTGAAGTACATCAGCACGACGACCCGCAGGTAGTAGGACGCCGCGATCGTGCTCGCGATCAGCGCCAGCACCACCAGTGGCCCCTCGCCGTCGTTCATCGCGGCCGAGAAGACCACGAACTTGCTGACGAAACCGCTGGTCAGCGGGATGCCGGCGAGCGCGAGCAGCAGGAAGGTGAACACGCCGGCCAGCAGCGGCGACCGCTTGGCCAGGCCGGCCCACTGGGAAAGGTGTGATGCCTCACCGTCCGAGTCCCGGACCAGCGTGATGACGCCGAACGTCGCGATCGTGGTGAAACCGTACGCGACCAGGTAGAACAGCGTCCCGGACAGGCCCCTGCCGGTCAGCGCGATGGCTCCGACCAGGATGAATCCGGCGTGCGCGATCGACGAGTAGGCGATCATGCGTTTGACATCACTCTGTGTGATACCCAACACCGCGCCGAGGAACATGGAGACGATCGCCACCGCCCACAGCACGCCCCGCCACTCCCAGCTGGTGGCCTGGAACGCGACCGTGAGCACCCGCAGGATCGCGCCGAACGCGGCGACCTTCGTGCAGGCGCCCATGAACGCGGTCACCGGGGTGGGCGAGCCGACGTAGACGTCCGGCGTCCAGGTGTGGAACGGCGCGACCGACGCCTTGAACAGCAGGCCGACCACCAGCAGGGCCATGCCGCCGAACAGCAGCGTGTCCGACCGGTTGGTGCCCGCGGCCGCGTGCGCGATGTCGGACAGCTTGACCGAGCTGGCGTACCCGTACAGCAGGGCCAGGCCGTACAGGAAGAACGCGGACGCGAACGCGCCGAGCAGGAAGTACTTGACCGCCGCCTCCTGGGACAGCAGCCGACGCCGCCGGGCCAGGCCGCACATCAGGTACAGCGGCAGCGACAGCACCTCAAGGGACACGAACATGGTGAGCAGGTCGTTGGCCGCGCAGAACGCCATCATCCCGCCGAGCGCGAACAGCGTGAGCGGGAACACCTCGGTCTGCATGCCGCCGAGCAGCCGGTCGGCCCGCTCGGACAGCGCGCCCGGCCGGATCGCGGCGTTCGCCACGAAGTAGCCGCCCCGGTCCACGGTCCGGTCCGCGATCAGCAGCACCGCGCCCAGCGCCAGGGCCAGCAGCGTGCCCCAGAGGAACAGGGCCGGCCGGTCGATGGCCAGCGTGCCGGACAGGGTGGTGACACCGGCCGCCGGTGCGTGGCGCAGGTACAGCACCAGCGCCAGCGCGGCGCCGAGCAGCGTGAGCAGGGTCAGCCCCACCTGCATGCCCCACCGCGACCGGCGTGGCACGAACGCCTCGAACAGCACCCCGAGGCAGGCGGCGCCCAGCACCACCAGGGGTGCCGCGATCGCGCCGTAGTTCACCGAAGGGGCGGCGATCGGCGTGGTGACGGCGGTGAGGTCGATCGAAAGCGCCACGTCAGTTGCCTTCCTGAACGCTGACCTGCTGGACGGTCGCGGTCACCGACGGGTTGACGACGTCCAGCAGAGGCTTGGGATAGAAGCCGAGCAGCAGGATCAGCACCACCAGCGGCGCGAGCACCCACCGCTCGCCACCGGACAGGTCCCGGACGACCTTCCTGGCGCCCACCGACGGGTCGGCGGCGGCGCCCGGCCCGCCGGCGAGACCGACCAGCGCGTTGCCGCGGATCGGGCCGTGCGCGACGCGCTGGTAGAGCCACAGCACGTACAGCGCGGCGAGGATCATGCCGATCGTGCCCAGGATGGTGTACACCGGCTGGGTCTGGTAGCTGCCCAGCAGCACCAGGAACTCGCTGACGAACGAGTTCGTGCCGGGCAGCGACAGCGTGCTCAGGCCGGCCAGGAAGAACATGCCGGCCAGGATCGGCGTGACCTTCATCAGCCCGCCGTAGTCCTCGGCGCGCACCGAGCCCCCGCCGCGCACGGCGATCATGCCGACCACGAGCAGCAGCATCCCGGTGGCGAGGCTGTGGTTGACCATGTAGGACACCGAGCCGACGGTGCCCTGCTGGGTGAAGGCGAACACGCCGATGCCCATGAACCCGAAGTGGGCCAGCGACACGTACGCGATGAACCGCTTCATGTCGCTCTGGCCGGCGGCCACGATCGCGCCGTACAGCACGCCCGCCACCGACAGCACCAGCAGCAGCGGCGCCAGGGTGCGGCTCGCCGCCGGGTACAGCTCCAGGTTGTAGCGCAGGAAACCGTAGATGCCGACCTTGTCCAGCACGCCGACGAGCAGCACGCCGACGCCGACCGGGGCCTCCGCGGTCGCGTCCGGCAGCCAGGTGTGGAACGGCACCAGCGGCGCCTTGATGGCGAAGGCGAAGAAGAAGCCCATGAACAGCCACAGCTGGGTGCTCAGCGGGGCGTGGCTGACCACCGAGGTGAGCGTCGCCCAGTCGAACGTGCCGTTGCCGGTCACCGACTGGACGTAGGACCAGGTGCCGATCGCCGACGCCAGCATCAGCAGGCCGCCGAGGAACGAGTACAGGAAGAACTTGACCGCCGCGTACCGCCGGTTGACCCCGCCGTAGTTGCCGATCAGGAAGTACATCGGGATCAGCATCAGCTCGAACAGCACGTAGAACAGGAACACGTCGGTGGCGGCGAACACGCCGACCATCAACGCCTCCAGCGTGAGGACCAGCGCGAAGAAACCGGCCACCGACCGGCCCTCCGGCAGTTTCTCCGCCCAGGACGCGCCGAGCACCACGGGCACCAGGAACGCGATCATCGCGACCATCACCAGCGCGATGCCGTCCATGCCGAACGAGATGTGCACGCCGAACGACGGCACCCAGTCCGCCGACGCGGAGAACTGGAGCCGCGCGCCACCGGTCCGGTAGACGAACAGGGCCACGACGGCGAGCCCCAACTCGATGACCGAGAACGCCAGCGCGACCAGCTTCGCGGCCCGGGGTTCGTTGCGGAACGTGCTGACCACGACCGCGCCGACCAGGGGCAGCAGCAGGAGCGCCAGCAGCACGGGGAACCCGGTGCTGGACGTGGTCGCCGGCGTCGTCGCGACAGCGGTGTGCAGGACGGTCATCCCGAGAACCTCACCAACAGCAGCGCCGCGATCAACAGGATCGAGCCTCCCAACATGCTCAGTGCGTAGGACCGCACGAACCCGGTCTGCAGCCGGCGCAACCGGCCGGAACTGCCGCCGAACGCCTTGGCGATGCCGTTCACCAGTCCGTCGACGCCCCGCCGGTCGGAGAACACCAGCGCGCCGGTCAGCCACTGGCCGGGCCGGGCCACCAGGGTCTCGTTCAGCGCGTTGCCGTACAGGTCGGCCCGGGCGGCGCGGACCGGCCAGGCGACCGGTTCGGGCCGGCGCACCGGCACCGCGCGGCGGCCGATCACCAGGATCGCCACGATGACGCCGATCGCCGCCAGCGCGAGCGTGAGCACGGTGACCCAGGTGGTGGCGAGCGAGCCGTGCTCGGCCTTGCGCAGCACGCCCAGCGACGGAGCCAGCCAGTTGGCCAGCCGGTCGCCGATGGACAGGTAGGCGCCCGCGCCGACGGAGCCGATCGCCAGGATGATCATGGGCACGGTCATCACGGCGGGGGCCTCGTGCGGGTGGTAGTCGCGGCCGTCGGCCGTCTTCAGGTCCCGCCAGCGGGCCGGTCCGAAGAACGTCATGATCACCAGGCGGGTCATGTAGAACGCGGTGAGGCCGGCCGCGATCGCCGCCGTCAGGCCGAACACCCAGCCGCGCCAGCCGCCTTCGGCGAACGCCGCGTCGATGATTGCATCCTTGGAGTAGAAGCCGGACAGGAACGGAAAGCCGATGATGGCCAGGTAGCCCAGCCCGAACGTGACCGCCGTGATCGGCATTCGCCCGAACAGCCCGCCGAAGCGGCGCATGTCGGTCTCGTCGTCCATGGCGTGCATGACCGAACCGGCGCCGAGGAACAGCCCGGCCTTGAAGAAGCCGTGTGACAGCAGGTGCAGGATGCCCAGCGCGTAGCCGAACGGGCCGAGGCCGACGGCCAGCATCATGTAGCCGATCTGGCTCACCGTGGAGTAGGCGAGCACCTTCTTGATGTCGTCGTAGGCGCAGCCGATGATCGCGCCGAGCAGCAGCGTGATCGCGCCGATGACGACCACCAGCAGCCGGCCGGACGACGTCAGGTCGTAGATCGGGTTGGCCCGCGCCACCAGGTACACACCGGCGGTGACCATGGTCGCCGCGTGGATCAGGGCGGACACCGGGGTGGGGCCCTCCATGGCGTCCGGCAGCCACGACTGGAGCGGGAACTGGCCGGACTTGCCGCAGGCGCCCAGCAGCAGGAGCAACGCCACCGCGGTGAGGGTGCCACCGGACAGCGTGTGCGCCTGCGCGAACACCTGGGTGTACTGCGTGGTGTGCAGCTTGGCGAACAGGATGAAGATGGCCAGCGCGAGGCCGACGTCACCGACCCTGTTCATGATGAACGCCTTCTTGGCCGCGGTCGCCGCGGACGGCCGGTCGGAGTACCACCCGATGAGCAGGTAGGACGCCAGGCCGACACCCTCCCAGCCCAGGTACAGGGTCACGAAGCCGTTGCCCAGCACCAGCAGCAGCATCGACGCGACGAACAGGTTCAGGTAGGCGAAGAAGCGCCGCCGGTCCCGGTCGTGCGACATGTAGCCGATCGAGTAGATGTGGATCAGCCCGCCGACACCGGTGATCAGCAGCACGAACGTCAGCGACAGCGGGTCCAGCCGCAGGCCGAAGTCCACCTGGAGCGCGTTCACGGGGATCCACGTGAACAGGTGCAGGTTCCGCACCCGCTGCGCGGCCGGCAGGCCGGTGGCGTGCAGGAACTGCACGAGGCCCCACGCGAACGCCAGCACGATGGTGGCGCACCCGAGCAGGTGCCCCCAGCCGTCCGTGCGGCGCCCGCCGACCAGCAGCACCAGCGCGCCGAACGCGGGCAGCGCGAGCAGCAGCCACGCGGTCGACGCGACTCCGCTCGCCGCGATCACATTCCCCATGTCTCGCGTGCTCCTCTAGTACTTCAACAGGTTCGAGTCGTCGACCGACGCGGACCTGCGAGTCCGGAAGATCGACATGATGATCGCCAGCCCGACCACGACCTCGGCGGCCGCCACGACCATCACGAAGAACGCCATCACCTGACCGCTCAGCGAACCGTTCACCCTGGCGAACGTGACCAGGGTGAGGTTCACCGAGTTGAGCATCAGCTCGATGCACATGAACACGACGATCGCGTTGCGCCGCACCAGGACGCCGATCACGCCGATGGCGAACAGCAGCGCCGCCAGGATGAGGTAGAAGGACGGGCTCACGACCGGATCTCCTCTTCGGACTGCGTGCCCTCGACGAGTGCGTGCGCGTCCGGCTGCTCGTTGGTGCCGGCGACCTCGGCCAGGTCCTCGCGGAACTCCTCGACCGGAGTGGCCTCGATGATCTCGGACAGCGACTCGGGCGCGATCGAGCCGTCCGGCAGCAGGGCGGGCGTCGCCACCGAGTTGCCGGTGGCGAACACGCCGGGACCGGGCAGCGGCGACGGGCGGTCGTGCTCACCGCGGAACCGGGCGACCACCAGTTCGCGCTGGGTCCGCTTGGCGCCCTTGGCACCCCGGCCGGTGTAGGCCAGCACCATCGCGCCGACGGCCGCCGTGATCAGCAGCGCCGACGTGAGCTCGAACGGGAACAGGAACGTGGTGAACAGGGACCGGCCGATCTGGCTGACGTTGCCGCCGTTGGTGCCGTTCGGGCCGGCCAGGTTGGCCGTGGTGACCGTGGCCAGCGCGCGGGCCACGATCCCGACGATCAGGCCGGCCAGGCCGACGCCCAGCACACCGGCCCAGAACCGCTGGCCGCGCAACACCTCCACCACCGAGTCGGACGCATCCCTGCCGACCATCATCAGCACGAACAGGAACAGCATCATGATCGCGCCGGTGTACACGATGATCTGCACGAAACCGAGGAACGGCGCCTGCTGGACCATGTACATCATGCCCAGGGACAGCATGGTGAGCACCAGCCACAGAGCCGAGTGGACGGCGTTGCGGGAGAACAGCATGCCCAGCGCGCCGAGCAGGGACAGCGGGCCGAGGATCCAGAACGAGATGGTCTCGGCCGGGTAGATGTAACCCGGCGGGTGCGCCGGGTTGGCGGCCAGCAGCAGTGCGGCGTGAGCCAGCATCAGCGCCTCGCCTCCTCACCACTGGTCTCGACGATCTCGCCCTCCGGCACGCCGGCCTTGCGGGCCAGTTCGGGACCGTTGACGTAGTAGTCCTGCTCGTCGCGGCCCAACCGCATCGGATGCGGTGGCTGCTCCATGCCGGGCAGCAGCGGCGCCATGAGCATTTCCTTGGTGTAGATCAGGTCCTGCCGGTTGTCGTCGGCCAGCTCGTAGAAGTTCGTCATGGTCAGCGAGCGGGTCGGGCAGGCCTCGATGCACAGGCCGCAGCCGATGCAGCGCAGGTAGTTGATCTGGTAGTCGACGCCGTACCGCTCACCGGGCGAGAACCGTGCCTCCTCGGTGTTGTCGCCGCCCTCGACGAAGATCGCGTCCGCCGGGCAGGCCCAGGCGCACAGTTCGCAGCCGACGCACTTCTCCAGGCCGTCCGGGTGCCGGTTGAGCTGGTGGCGGCCGTGGTAGCGGGGAGCAGTCGGCCGGAAGTCCTCCGGGTACTGCTCGGTGACCACCTTCTTGAACATGGTTCCGAAGGTGACGCCGAATCCCTTCAGCGGATCAAAGATCCCCATTCTCGGACTCCTCCTCTCCCGCGGTGCCCGCCGAGACCGACGCGACCGCCCTGGTCCGCTCACCGCGGACCGACCGGCGCCTGGTCGGCTTGGGCACCACCAGATCCAGCGGCGGCACCGGGTAGCCGCCGCCGGTCACCTGCACGCGCTTGTCCTCCACCCGCCGTTCCGGCACCAGGAACGCGATGATCAGCGCCACCACCACGACGCAGCCCAGGATCACCAGCACGATCGGACCGCTGAAACCGTAGCGGGCCTTGACGTCCCGCACTGCGATGACCGCGACGATCCACACCAGGCTGATCGGCACCAGGAACTTCCAGCCCAGCCGCATGAACTGGTCGTACCGCATCCGGGGCAGGGTGCCGCGCAGCCAGATGTAGACGAACAGGAAGATCAGCGTCTTGATCAGGAACCAGATCACCGGGTACCAGCCGGTGTTCGCCCCGCTCCACAGCGACAGCGGCCACGGTGCCCGCCAGCCGCCCAGGAACAGCGTGGTGGCCACGCAGGACACCACGACCATGTTCACGTACTCGGCGAGGAAGAACAGCGCGAACTTCAGCGACGTGTACTCGGTGTGGAAGCCGCCGACCAGTTCCGACTCGGCCTCCGGCAGGTCGAACGGCGCCCGGTTGGTCTCGCCGACCATGGAGACCAGGTAGATCAGGAAGCTGGGCAGCAGCAGCCACACGTACCAGCCGCCGGACTGCGCGTTCACGATGTCCGCCAGAGACAACGAGTGGGCCTGGATCAGCACCGCGACGATGGCCAGGCCCATCGCGACCTCGTAGGAGATCACCTGGGCGGCCGACCGCAGGGAGCCGAGCAGCGGGTACGGCGAGCCGGAGGACCAGCCGGACAGCACGATGCCGTAGACGCCCAGCGACGAGCAGGCCAGCACCACCAGGATGCCGACCGGCAGGTCGGTGAGCTGGATCGCGGTCTGGTGGCCGAACATCGACACCTGCGGGCCGAACGGGATCACCGAGAACGCGAGGAACGCCGGAATGGTGGACACGACCGGGGCGATCACGTACACCCACTTGTCCGCGAGGACCGGCCGGATGTCCTCCTTGAAGGCCAGTTTCAGGCCGTCGGCCAGCGACTGGAGCCAGCCGTTCGGGCCGACCCGGTTCGGGCCGGGCCGGTGCTGCATGCGGCCGACGACCTTGCGCTCCC
>DATEPR010000327.1:0-14653 GCA_035273045.1 Pseudonocardiaceae bacterium
CATGAGGTGGGCGGACGAGCAGCGGTGGCACCGCTACCTGGCGGGCTATCACGATCAGCGGCCGGCGATCACCGAACGGCTGCTGACCAGCGCGGATGCCTCGCCGTACGTGTGGCTGGTCGAGCCCTTGCACGATGTGGACGGTCCGATTCTCGACGTGGCCTGCGGCTCCGCGCCGACCCGGCCGCTGCTGGCCTACGCCCACTGGCTGGGCCTGGACTACTCGACCGGCGAACTCTGCTACGCCGCCGAACACGAGCGTGGACCTCTGGTGCGGGCCCGCGCCGACGCCCTGCCGGTCGCCACGAACGGCGTGGCCGCGGTGTGTGCGGCGATGTGCTTGCAGGTCCTCACGCCCTGGGATGCGGTACTCGGGGAGATCACCCGCGTGCTGCGGCCGGGCGGGCGACTGGCCGCGTTGGTCCCCGGCGCGAGTGGCCTGAACCCCGCGCAACTTCTCCTCTGGGCGCGGATCATGTGGTGGCTGGGTATGCGGCGGCAACCGTGGCCCAATCCGCAGGCCCGCGACGGGCTACCCCGGCTGCTGCACCGAGCCGGGTTCACCGTGCGGGCCAACGCGAGACGGACGTTCACCGTGCCGTTGGCCACGGCGGCCGACGCCGAACTGCTGATCGAGGGACTGTACCTGCCCGGCGTCGCCGACCACCGTGTCCGGACGGCCAGGCAGCGGCTCGCCTCGCTGGCGCGGCCCGGCCGCCGGGTGGCGCTGCCGCTGCGCCGGGTCGTGGCCGTTCACGAGTGACGATGTGATCGACGATGATCCCCGTGCGCCGCAGGACTGTTCAACAGCGCGGAGATGTGGTTTGTGTCCATGCGGAGTGTTTCGACGGAGATTCCGATGTGGACGCTGATCCGATCGGACCCGAGAATCGCGACCTGGTTCGGTCGCATGAGCATGTCTCCTGTGGTTCAGATGGCGCAGCGATAGGGTTGGGGCAGGCTGCCGTCAGCCAGCCGGGCGGTGAAGAACCGTTCGGTGACCAGCCGTTTCCCGTCGGCCAGCGACGGTGTGCCGCGGGCGAGCAGCATGTCCGGGCTGGTGGCGGTGTCGGCGCCGGCCGGGTGCCAGTGCAGGCCGTCGGTGGTGACGGTCAGTTCCGGGACGGTGGTGTCGGCGCCGATGTCCAGTCCCGTGTCGGAGAAGCCCCGGTGCAGTAGTGGGCGGACCGCGAAGTCCTCCTTCGGCACGCCGAGGTCAGCCAGCAGGGTGACGACGTCGGGGATCTCGTCGGTGTTCTCCTCGGTTTCGGTCAACGCGACCCGCACGGTCAGGCCGAGATCGCGCAGGGCGCGGATGCCGTCGAGGGTGCGGGTGAACGATCCCTGCCCGCGGTGGGCGTCGTGGGTTTCGGGTCGGGCGCCGTCCAGCGAGGTCTGGATCACCAGCGATGACCGGCCGGCCAGGGCTCGCAGCCGGTCCAGGCGGTTGCCGCGCAGCAGCATCGCGTTGGTGAGCAGCACGGTGGGCAGCCGAGCGGAGGCGTCGTCGAGCATGTCGGCGAGGTCGGGGTGCAGCAGGGGTTCGCCGCCGGTCAGATACAGCTCGGTGAAGCCTTCGGTGACCGCCTCGTCGACCAGCGCGTGGAAGCGGTCGGCCGGCATGGTGCGGGCTGCTGTGTGTGGTGAGGAGGCGACGGCGCAGTAGTCGCAGGCGAGGTTGCAGTGGAAGTTGGTGTAGATCCACAAACGGGGCGGGAAGTAGGGCGAGCCGAACAACGGCACCACCGGTCGACCATCGTCATCCATGGTGTTGGTGTCGCCCCAGCTTCCGGCGGCTGGTGCGAACCCGGTGGGCAGCGAGCTGCGATAGAGATGGAAACGTCCACGGGCGCGTTCGCGGGGCGGCAGGATTTCCAGGCAGGTGGTCCACCAGCCGGTCTCGATGGTTTCCACGAACGGCTCCGGCAGCCCGGCGGCCCGCATGGAGGCTGCTTGGGCTGGCCAGTCGTAGGCCAGCGGCACCAATTCGGCCGTGGCGTGTCCATTGTGGATGTCGAGGATGGCGTACCAGACGTCGCGGCTGCCGTTGTTGGCCGGTTTGCCGATCACTCCGACGTTGACCACCAACGTGTCGCCGAACCGCCGCTGCCACGGCAGACCACTGTGCGTGCAGAGCACCACGTCGGCGCCGCTGGCCGCAACACGCTCGGCGTGCTCGGCACCGGAGCGGGATTCCCACCAGAAGTCGTTGAGTGCCAACGGGGATCCGTGCACCATGTGCACGTTCACGCCACCGATGGTTTCGCGGTGTTCGGTGGGTAGTGTGCCCATCCAGTCGGCGAAGGTTCTGCTCGTCGTGGCCAGGGTGTGGTCGTAGATGAGTTGGGCGAACTCGTTGTCACGCGGATCGCGATAACCACAGCCGCAGTCCGGGTCGGCGCGGTGCACGGCGACGTCGTAGTTGCCGGCGATGCACTCGATGTCGTTGTCGCGCAGGATCGGCCACAGTGGATCCATCTCCGCGCCGAATCCGCCCAGATCGCCCAGGCAGAACAGCCGCTCGCAGCCCTGTGCGCGCGCGTCGGCGACGAACGCCCGCAGCGCGTAGGGGTTGGCATAGGGTCCACCGCACACCCCGATCCGCATCACACCTCCACTCCGGCCGGCACCGGTGTCGATGGCCCGGCCAGCGTTTCCAGGGACCGGCCGCTGGCCTCGACACCGCCGGCCATCCGATAGATCGTGATTGCGGCGACACCGACCAGCCAGCATCCGATGACCAGCAGGTAGGAGGCGGTCGGGCCGAGCCGGGTGGCCAGGTCGGGCAGCACCAGGGTGCCGACGATCGCGCCCACCCGGCCCACGGCGACCGAGGCGCCGACCCCGGCACCGCGCAGGTGGGTGGGGAACAGTTCGGTGAACGTCGGATACGCCGACGTCCAGGCGGCGGTGCCGAATCCGTTGGCGACCACGAATGCCACCGTCACCGCGACCGCGCTGCCGGATGCGGTCGCCCAGGCCAGCAACCCGACCCCGGCAGCCGCCAACGTATATGTGGCGGTGACGGTGGTGCGACGACCGAGCCGGTCGAAGAACACCGTCATGGCCAGGCCGCCGACCATTGCGCCGAGGTTGCCGACGATGTAGAACAGCGGCACCTGGCCGCTGGCGATGTGCACCCTCGGGAGCACCACGACCGAGAGCAGCGCGAAGATGCCGTAGTAGCCGAACGCCTCGGCCAGATCCAGCAGCATGCCCAACGCCAGCCGGCCCCGGTAATGCCCGAACAGTTCCCGCAACGCGTGGCGAGTGGCCGGTGCGGACGGTGCCGGGGTCGCCGCCGCGGGCGCGTCCGTGCCAATCCCGGCTGCGGCCTCCAGGCCGGTCACGATGCGCTCGGCCTCGACGTGGCGGCCCTGGGCCAGCAGCCATCGTGGGGATTCGGGGATGCGGCGGCGGAAGTACAACACCACCAGCGCCACCAGGCCGCCGGCCACGAACAGGTACCGCCAGGACACGGTGGCGGCCAGGTTGAGGGTGTCCAGCACCAGATAGGCGACCAGTCCCGCGGCGACCGCGCCGGCCGGCCAGAAGTTCATCACCACCGCGTTGGCCCGGCCGCGCACCCGGGCGGGCACCAGTTCGGCGATGGCGGCGTTGACGATCGCGTACTCCGCCCCGACGCCCAGGGCCGCGATGAACCGGGCCGCGTAGACGAACCACAACCCTGGCGCCAGGCCGGTGAGCACGGTGAACCCGGCGTACCACAGCAGGGTGGCGACGAACATGCGGCGGCGGCCGAACCGGTCGGTCAGCCACCCGCCGGTCAGCGCACCGAGCAGGATGCCGGCCAGCCACACCGCGAGGATCGCGTCCTGCTGAAACACCGAGGCGTGGAAATAGCTGCCCAGCGGTCCGACGGCGTTGGAGAACAGTTGGACTTCCAGTGAGTCGAACAACCAGCCCGCGCCCAGGGCGAGCACGATGGTGGTGTGTAACCGGCTCCAGGCGAGCCGATCCAGCCGGGCCGCCAGCGACCCGGGCACGTCAGGGGTGGGGTGGTCGGTCACGGATCCGGAACCCGGTGGCGTCCCGTTTCCTTCCCGGCACGTCGGAGCAGGCCGGGACCGGCGGCGTAGCGGGCGGCGATGCGGGCCGGGTCGACACCGGCGAAGTACAGCAGTTTCAGGTACTGCATGAACGCGATCATCCGGACTGTGCCGTGTGCGTCGAACCGTCGCGCGGAGGCGGTGCACGCCGCCGGCAACACCACCAGCCGCCCGGTCCGGTGCAGCCGCCGCGACATCTCCAGATCCTCCATGAGCGGCAGGTTCGGGAACCCGCCCAGCGCGTCGAACACCGACCGGCGCACGAACATCGCCTGATCCCCGAAGATCTGGTGCAACCGGCGCGCCCGCTGCGTCGAGCTCCACGCGAGGAACCGCAATGCGAGCGTGTCCCGATCGAACCGGAGCGCACATCCGCCACCCACGACATCGGGATCGGCCAGCGCCGCCTGGAGCTGCCCGAGCGCGGCGGGGTCCAGGCGGGTGTCGGCGTGTACGAACCACAGCACCTCGCCGGTGGCGTGCGCGGCGCCGATGTTCATCTGCCGTGCCCGACCCGGCGCCGAACGGATCACCGTGGCCAGGGGAGCGGCCAGGTCTCGTGTTCCGTCGGTGCTGCCGCCGTCGACCACGATCAGCTCACAACCCGGGAAGTCCTTGCACAGGCGACGCAACGCGGGCGCGATGATCGCGGCCTCGTCGCGCACCGGCACGATGATCGACACCGACAGGACGCTCATACCGCGGCCGGGCTCAGCAGGGCGGCGAGGGCGGGCGGGAGATGCGGGTCAGTTCGCAGCGCCGTGGCGTCGGCCGGAGTGTCCAGATCACGCAGCGCAGGCAGCAACCCGACCGTCAGGCCGGCGCGCTCGGCCGCGGCCCGGCTGGCGGCCAACACCCGCGGGCCGCTCCACAGCGTCGAATCGATGCCGAACACCTCCAGGCAGGGCCGGCGCAGGCCGACCAGGTAGTAGCCGCCATCCAGCGCCGGGCCGAACACGACATCGTGCCCGCGCAACGCGGTCACGGCTCGGTTCAGGATCGCGGGGGTGAGGGTGGGCGCGTCGGTGCCGATCACCAGCAGCGGCCCCGGACCTCGGGCCAGCACGGTTTCGGTGGCCGCCGCCAACCGGACTCCGAGATGGCCTGCTACCTGCGGAAACGAACGAACTTCGGCTGAAACGAGACCGCGGATTTCCCCGACGGCGTCCGGCGGGTCGAACGCCAGGTAGGTCGACCCCGGTGCCGCCTCGTGGGCAAGCGTGGCCGCGTGAGCGAGCAGCGCGGCCTGGAGCCGGGCGCACCCTGCCGGTCCTAGCAGCGGTGTCAGCCGCGTTTTGACCGTGCCGGGTCGGGGCGCCTTCGCCATGATCAGCACGCTGGGTCCGGTGTGGTTCATCCGAGTGTGGCCAGGGCGTCTTCGACGGCGCGGTGGAACGTGGGGTAGGCGTAGATCATCTGGCGAACCTGGTCGGTGGGCACGCCCGCGTGCACGGCCAACGCGAGCATCGACAGGACTTCGCCGCCGTGCGGGCCGACCGAGGTGGCGCCGACCAGCACGCCTCGCGCTGCGTCCTCGATGAGCTTGATCAGTCCCTGGTTGCCGGCCTTGTGGATCCAGCCGCGCGCCGAGGACGGCACGGCCGCCGTGCCGATCCGAATTGTCAGGCCCTGTTGTCGGGCCTGGGCCTCGGTCAGCCCGACCGCGCCGACCTCCGGATCAGTGAACGTCACGCGCGGCACGGCGTGGTAGCGGGCGGGTGGGCCGTCCTGGCCGAGGATGTGCCGGATGGCGATGTTCGCTTGGTACATGGACACGTGGGTGAACGCGCCGTGGCCGGTGACATCGCCGATCGCATACACGCCGTCGGCGATGCGCATCCGCTCGTCTGGATCGAGGAACCGGGCCGTGGGATCGAGGCCGACGACATCCAGGCCCAGATCGGCCAGTTTCGGCCGCCGGCCGGTGGCCACCACCACCTGCTGCGCGGTGACCTGGTGGCCGTCCACGTCGACGGTGAAACCCGCGTCGTCGTGACGCACCGCGGTGATCCGGGCGCCGGTGCGCACGGTGACGTTCTCGTCGCGCAGCACCTCGGCGACCAGGTCACCCGACTCGGGTTCCTCCATTGGCAGCAACCGCTCTGCGGCTTCCACCACCGTGACCCGGGTGTCGAACCGGGCGAATGCCTGGGCCAGTTCCAGGCCGACGGTACCTCCGCCGATCACGATCAGCGACTCCGGAGCCTGTTCGACCGCGACAGCCTCCCGATTGGTCCAATAAGGACTGTCGGCGAGTCCGGGAATGGGTGGGATGGCGGGATCGGTGCCGGGGTTGAGCACGACCGCCCGCCGTGCGGTGAACTCGGTGCGCTCACCACTCGGGGCCTCCACGGCGACGGTGCGTGGTCCGGTGAGTCGGCCGTGACCGCGGACGAACCGGCCGCCCTTGCCGACGAACCGGTCGACGGCGACCTTGTCGTCCCAGGAGTCGGTGGCCTCGGCCCGGATGCGCGCGGCCACGGGCGCGAAGTCCGGCGTCACCGAGGCGGTGCCGGCCAACTCGGCGACACGGCGGGCTTCGGCCAGGGCGTCGGCGGCGCGGACCATCATCTTGCTCGGCACGCACCCGTAGTACGGGCATTCCCCGCCCACCAGGTGCGCCTCGACGCCGACCACGGCCAGGCCGGCCTCGGCGAGCTGTTCGGCGACCGCCTCCCCACCGGGGCCCATGCCGACCACCACTACATCCACCGTCTCGCTCATGGTGTGGGTGCCTTTCCGTTCAGGCCGGGCGCGGCCGGGATGTCCAGTTCGGTGCCGGCGTAGTGGTTGAAGTAGTTCGTGTAGAGGTTGACCGCGACGTGCGCGAACAGTTCGGCCAGTTCGGTGTCCGACCAACCGGCGTCCACCGCCTGCTGCCAGGTCGCCTCGTCGACCTCGCCGACGCCGCCCGCGATCTGGCAGGCCACCGCGAGCAGCGCGGCCAACTTCGGATCGAAGTCCACCCGGCCATCCCGGATGGCGACGGTCTGGTCCAGGTCGAGCCCAGCAGCCTGCGCCGACACGGTGTGCGCGGACTGGCAGTACGAGCAGTCGTCGACCGCGCCGACCACCAGCGCGATGGCCTCCCTCGTGGCCGCGTCGAAGCTGCCGTGCTCGCGGATCGCGCCCTGCATGGCGGTGTACGTCGTCAGCACGACCGGAGCGTGCGCCATCTCACCGTGGATGTTGAGCACCCGCCCGAACCGCTTCTCCAGCCCGGCCAGCGCTGATTGGGCCTGCTCGGGGGCACTGCTGACGGTATGTACCGGGATACGGGGCATGGCTTCTCCTGCTCTGTGGCTGCGCGAGCTGCCCCCGTACGGGGCACGCGGCTTGATTACCGTCGACCGGTGTGTGGTGTCGGGCAGCCCGGCCAGTACACGCTTGATGTCGCGCACGAGTTGGGCGTGCCGGCGGCAGTCCGGGCAGGCCAGCAGGTGCAGCCGGACGCGAGTGCGTGAGCCTGCGCACAGTTCGCCGTCCACGTAGGCTTCCACTGTCGGGTGGAGGTCGACATGGCCTGATCCAGGCCGCTGTCCTGGTCGATGTCCCGGTCGTGACACGAACAGGAAACCCGATGAGCGCCTCGTACGATTCCAGCGAGTACATCGCCACCGGTCCTGGTGCCACCACTGTGGGAATGTGGTAGATCGGGTTGCGGGTTACCAGCGAGTGGAGGACACCGTGGCCGAGGCGCGGCCCCAGGCGCGAACCCGGCAAGAGGCGTTCGACACCTACGTGGTGCCCGAGATCGAGGTGCTCTACCGGGTGGCTCGGTCCCTGACCGGACAGCATGCCGACGCCGAGGACCTGGTGCAGGACACGCTGCTGCGAGCCTTCCGCTCCGTCGACCGGTTCGACGGTCAACACCCGCGGGCGTGGCTGCTGACCATCCTGCGCAACGCCGAACACAACCGGCACCGCCGCCAGCGGCCGGTCCTGCTGGACGATCCCGACGACGTCACCGACCTCGCCGCTGCGGACACCGCCCAGGGACCGGAAGAACTGGTGGTCGACAACGCGTTCGAAGGATGCGTGGAGCGTGCGTTTCGAGCATTGCCCGACCGCTATCGTCGGACGGTTGCGCTGGTGGACATCGATGGACTCAGCTATGCCGACGCCGCCGTGATACTGGACGTACCAGTGGGCACGGTGATGAGCCGGTTGCACCGCGCCCGCGCGCGGATTCGTCAGGCACTGGCGGCCGAGGGCGTGGCACCGAAACGGAGGCGGGCATGAGGTTGGGAATGCTGGAATGCCTGCGGGTCACCCGCGTGCTGCAGTCTTATCTGGACGGCATGGTTGACGAGGTCACCGCGCGGCGGGTGGCGGAGCACCTGGAATACTGCCGGCGCTGCGGTCTGGAGGCGGAAACCTATCGCGCGATCAAGACCGCGTTGGCCCGGCACGAGCACACTCCGGTCGATGCGGTGAGCCGGCTGCGGTCCTTCGCCGAACACTTGGCCACGGAGGGTGCACCGCCGGGCGAAACCGGATAGCGCTGGGCTACGGCCATGGTCAGCGGGCTCGGCGGGCGGCCAGATAGCCGACGCTGGCCACGCAGTAGGGCACCCGAGACAGGGAGCACAACCGTGACTGACGAGGTCGACTTGGTGGTGATCGGCGGCGGCACAGCGGGGCTCATCGCCGCCCGCACCGCCGTGTCATTGGGCGCCCGAGTCACGCTGGTGGAGGCCGAACGGACCGGCGGGGACTGCCTGTGGACCGGGTGCGTGCCCAGCAAGACGCTCATCGCCGCCGCAGCCGCCGCCCACCGGACCCGCAGCGGCGGCCCCGGTATTGACCCGATGGAACCGAAGATCGACTTCCCGGCGGTGCTGGCGCGGGTGCGGGCCGCGATCGCCCACATCGAACCGGACGACTCGCCGGAGACCCTGCGGGCCGCCGGAATCGACGTGGTCCACGGCCAGGCACGCTTCACCGGGTCGCGAACGCTGGACATCGACGGCCAGCCAGTGCGATTCCGGCGGGCCATCGTCGCCACCGGCAGCGCCCCGGCCATGCCGCCGATCCCGGGACTGGCCGATGTCGCGCCGCTGACCAGCGACACCGTCTGGGAGTTGACCGACCTGCCGGCCCGGCTGGTCGTGCTGGGCGGTGGTCCGATCGGTTGCGAACTCGGCCAGGCGTTCGCCCGCCTCGGCGCCCAGGTCACGATCGTCGAGGCGGAGGTCCGGCTGGTGCCCCGGGAGGAACCCCAGGCCAGCACCGTGCTGGCGGCCCGGCTGGCCGCCGAGGGCATCCAGGTGCACACCCACACCACCCTCACCCAGGTCACCGGCGCACCAGGTGCGATCACGTGTGAGATCACCGGGCCGGGTGGCCCGGCCACGGTCGAGGCCGACCGGATCCTGGCGGCCACCGGCCGCCACCCCCGCAGCGACGGCATCGGTCTGGACTCCGCCGGTGTCCGCACCGACCCGCGCGGCTACGTGACCGTCAATCGGCGGCTGCGCACCAGTAATCCGCGCGTGTACGCGGCCGGGGACATCACCGGGGCACCGGCGTTCACCCATATCGCCGCCCTGCACGGCAGCATCGCCGCCAGCAACGCGCTCCTCGGCCCGCTGCGGGCTGTCGATCACGACCGGATGCCGTGGGTGACCTTCACCGACCCGGAGATCGCGCACGTCGGCCTCACCGAAACCGAGGCTCGGGACCGCCACGGCGATGCCATCCGGGTCCGCTCGTTGCCCCACGCACGGCTGGACCGTGCCGTCACCGAGAACGACACCGACGGCCTCACCCACATCGTGCTCGACGCGAAAGGCCGCGTGCTCGGCGCGACGATCGTCGCACCCCGGGCCGGCGAGATGATCACCGAACTGGCCATCCTGGTCGCGCGCCAGCGCCGGCTGCGGGACCTCGCCTCGGTGGTCCACCCGTATCCGAGCTGGTCCCAGGCCGTGTGGAACCTGGCCGTCGCCGAGTCCACCACCGCGCTGCGCCAGCCACCGATCCAGTGGGTGATCGCGCTGCTGCGTCGCTTGCGCCACTGACACCGGCCGCACAGGTTGGGCTACCGTGGGCGGCGCAGCGTGCGAGGGCGCTTCCGGGTCCGCGGGCAGGACTGAGTCCACCTCGGTCAGACGAGTACTGGTGTGACGTACTCCTTCGGCCTGGCGTGCGGACCTCGGGCCGGTGAAGGAGACGTCATGGCCATCCTGCCGCCCCATCCCGACCTCGACCAGCTCCGCCACCAGGCCAAAGACCTGTTGCGCGCCGCCCAGACCGGCGAGCCAGGCGCGGTCGAGCGCATCCGAGCGGTGTCCGATCAGCTGAGCCTGGCCGCCGCGCAGCTCGCGACCGCCCGCGAGTACGGGTTCGCCAGTTGGCCCGCGCTCAAGGCCGAAGTCGACGCCCGCACTCAGGATCTGGCCGCCGCCGTCGGAGCGTTCTGCGTGGCCAGCGTCCGCGACTGGACCGGCCGGGCAGCGCGTCTGCTGGCCGCGCGCCCGGAGATCGCCGAGTCCGGATTCGCCGCCGCCGTGCTGCTCGGTGACGTGGCCCGGGTCCGTGCGGCGATCGACCGCGACCCGGCGATCGCGACCGAGACGGACCCGGGTACCGGCTGGACACCGCTGCACGCCGTCTGCGCCTCGCGGTGGCATCGTCTCGACCCGGCCCGCGCGGACGGCCTGCTGGCGGTGGCCCGGCTGCTGCTGGACGCGGGAGCCGATCCCCATGGTCGGATCACCGGGCAGGTCAACATGGCCACCTGGACGCCGTTGCGCTGTGCGGTCGCGGGGGTGGCGAACCCGGCGATCGTGCGGCTGTTGCTGGAACGCGGAGCCGTCCCCGACGACCACGACCTGTACCTGGCCTGCTTCGGCGACGACGACCGCGAGTCGGTGCGGTTGCTGCTCGACCACATGCCCAACGTCGCTGAGTCCACCGCGCTGGCCGCTCCGATCAGCACCGGCGACACCGAGACCGTGCGGCTGCTGCTGGAGGCCGGGGTCGATCCCCGCCGTCCGTCCCCGGCCGACCTGTACGGCTCCGACCACGGCGAAGAACCTCCCTGCCCGACGGTCTACGGCGCGGTCCGCTCGGACTGTCCGGTCGAGTTGGTGACGGTGTTGCTGGAGCACGGTGCCGACCCGGAAGCGCCCGGCCCGGACGGCCGCTCACCGTACCGGCTGGCCAGCAGCCAGGGACGCGCCGATCTCGCCGCGTTGCTGCGCCGTCACGGTGCTCGCGACGACACCACCGACACGGAGCGGTTGCTGGCCGCCTGCCTCGATGCGGACCGTGTCGCCGTGCAGCGGCAGATGGCCGACGATCCCGGGTTGCCGGGCCGGCTCACCGAGCCGGACATCGGCGCTGCGCTGGGGCACGCCGCCGCGACCGGCAACGCCGAGGCGATGGCGTTGATGCTCGATCTCGGGTTTCCCATCGGCGCACGGGGAGAGGACGGGGGCACGCCGCTGCATGCCGCGGCCTACGCGGGTAGTGCGGCAGTGGTGGGGCTGTTGCTGGAGCGGGGTGCGGACCTGGAAGCGCGGGACACGACCTGGCACAGCACGCCGGTGGACTGGGCCAAGGTCGGCAGCGGTGAGCGTCCGGACCGCAATCCCAACCCCGACTGGCTCGCCACCGTCCGTGCCCTGATTGAGGCCGGCGCATCCCTTGCGGACATCACCCTGTCCCCGGACGACGGCAAGCCGCCCAGCCCGGAGGTCGCCGAGGTGCTGCGCGGCCAGGGCGTCCGCGAGGAACGCCCGGACGCTACCGCTACGGCCGAATAGCGAGGATCCGGAACCCCAGACAGGCTGCCAACTCGCGAGCGGACCGCGGGCGCTTTGTGCACCTCGTGCCAACGCTGACCAAGTTCGGCGGGCCGGGAAGCCAGCGGACGCCTCGCTGGGTTTCCTGTTCAGGCTGTGGCGAAGACGCTGGCGAACAGGCGGGATGGTGATGCGGGTGCCCAGACGACGTGGGATGCGCACGGTGCTGGACGCGGTCCGGCGGTGGGAGCTGACCACCCGTCCGGTGCACGCCGAGACCGCTGCGGCGCTGGCCCGCCGCTGGGCGGAACTGCCCGAGTCGGCCAGGACCCCGGCGCAGAGCCTGGGGCGGCACGCGGTCGGCTGCGAGGGCACCCATGGCGTGTTTCCGAAGTGCAACCTGACCTGCCAGCCGTGCTATCACTCGGCCGACGCCAACAAGGTGCGCATCGACGGCCCGCACACCCTGGCCGAGATCGAGAAGCAGATGGCCCTGCTGCGGCAGGTCCGTGGCCCCCGCGCGCACGCCCAGCTGATCGGCGGGGAAGTCAGCCTGCTCGACCCGGACGATCACGCCGCCGCGCTGCGGATCATGCGCTCCTACGGGCGGGAGCCGATGAGCATGACCCACGGCGACTTCGACTACGACTACCTGCGCCGGCTCGCCCTCGGAGCGGACGGGACACCCCGGTTCCGCCGGGTGTCGTTCGCCGCGCACGTCGACTCCCTGATGCGGGGCCGGCGCGGCATCCCCCGCCCGCGCGCCGAGGCCGATCTGAACCCCTACCGGCAGCGGTTCTGTGCGATGTTCGCGCGCCTACGTCGTGAGCACGGGGTGCGTTCCTACCTCGCGCACAACATGACAGTCACCCCGGCCAATGTCGATCAGATTGCCGAGGTGATCCGGGACTGCCGGGCGATGGGGTTTCAGATGTTCTCGTTCCAGCCTGCCGCGTATGTCGGGGACGATCGGCGCTGGCGGGAGGATTTCCGTAGCGTCACGGGCGACGATGTGTGGGCTGAGATCGAACGTGGCGCTGGTTCCCGGCTGCCGTGGCGGGCGGTGCAGCTCGGCGACGAACGCTGCAACCGCACCGCGTTCGGCTTCTACACCGGGGACCGGTGGGTGGCGCTGGTCGACGACGCCGATCCGGTCGACCTGGCCGGCCGCGACGCCTTCTACCGGCACTTCGGTGGCATGACCTTCAGCGGCGCCCCCATCCCGCTGGTCATCACCCGGGCAGTGCGGGTGGCCGCCGCGCACCCCCACCTGGTGGTCCTGGCGCTGCGCTGGGCCGGCCGGGTACTGGACCGGGCCGGTGGGCCGCTGCGGTTCGCCTGGTCCCTGCTGCGCGGTCGGGTGCGGCCGATGACCTTCGTGATGCACAGCTTCATGGACGCCACACAGGTGGCCCCCGCCTGGGAGTTGTTGCGGCAAGGCGAGATCAGTGCCGACCCGGCCATTCTGGCCACTCAGCAACGCCTGCAAGCCTGCTCCTACGCCATGGCCCACCCCGAGACCGGCGAGTTGGTGCCCGCCTGCGTGCAACACAGCGTGCTCGACCCTGGCGAAAACGCCGTCCTGCGCCGCCAACTCCCGATCGTCGAGGTGCGCCCGTCCCGCCCGGCCTGACCATGACCGGCAGCGCGACGAATGCCGTCCGGGCCGGCGAGGGCGCACCGACGACAGGAAACGTGGTGGCCACGCCGGCCGCTCAGCCGTGTTCGTTTCGGTGCGCCCGCTCCTCGCGCGCTCGCCGCCATTCGCGGTATTCGTGCCATACCTCGCGCACGCCGCTGGCCACGAACCGCAGCCGCGCCCACAGGGAGCTACCGCACCCGGGTATGTCGCGGTCGTCGACAGGACACAGGTGGTCGCCAGCGGATCGCCGCCGCGAACCCGGCTCCGCCCGAACCGACCACCGCCACAGGTCGTAGCGCATGCCCTGTCGCCTCCGTCCCGTCCAGACCAAACACATTTGGATTACCGGAGATGAAGATGCTAGCGTAACATTTGTTCATCCGGATACATCCACTCGACGGGAGGACGGCGAGCACATGGCGGGACTGCCCGAGCCGGCCGCGCTGCTGCCCGACGAGGCCACCGGCATCGAGGTCGTGGCCAAGTTCTTCCGTGCCCTGGCTGACCCGGTGCGCTTGCGGCTGCTGGAGTTCCTGCTGCACGACGAGCACACCGTCACCGAATGCGTCGCTCATGTCGGCCTTTCCCAAGGCAGGGTTTCCACCCACCTGGCCTGCCTGGCCGACTGCGGGTACGTACAGGTGCGCCGTGCCGGCCGTTTCGCGCACTACCGGGTCGCCGACCCGCGGGTGGCTGAGCTGGTGCTGCTGGCCCGAGCGTTCGCTGCGGACAACGCCGCTGCCCTGGCCGCCTGCGTGCGCATCACTCCGGAGCGTGCGGTGCCAGGGGGCTCCCGCTGATGCCCACCCGGCCTCATCGTGACGGTGTCCGCAGCGTGCTGGCGATCGGCGCCGTACTGCTGCTGCCTGCGCTGTGTTGTGGCCTGCCGCTGCTGATCGCCGGGGGCGCGCTGGCCGGGATCGGGTCCGTGTTGGGCAGCCCGTGGGTCATCGGCGCCGGAGTCGCCCTCGTCGCGGGAGTGGTGGGCTGGAGGATCCGTCGCCGCCGCTGACGGGGCGCTCAGGACTGTTGACGGGCCTCGCGATGGTGGCGTTCCCACTGATCGACCGGGGTGAACACCATGCACCCGACCTGGTCGTCGCGTCGCAGCAGCCAGTTGGAGGTGGCCAGCACCTCGCAGCCGGCGTAGCCGCGCCCGGCGGCCAGCAGCATCGACGCGCCGAAGAAGA
>DATEPR010000328.1:0-5634 GCA_035273045.1 Pseudonocardiaceae bacterium
CGACGACCGCCCGCGCGCCGGCCAGCACGGCGAGCCGGTCCTCCAGCACCAGGTCGGCCGGCAGCACCGTCGCCCACGACACCTCGCCGGCCACCGGCGCGGTCGGCAGCACCACGACGTCGCCGGCACCGGTCCACCGCAGCCCGGCCAGGTCCCCGCCCGGCGAGTGCACCACGGTGTAGTCGCCGTCCGGCACCAGTTTCCGCTTGCGCAGCATCCCCAGGCGGCTGACCAGCACCGACTCGGCCACCACCGAGCCGGCGAGCACACCGGGATGCGCCACGACGGCCACGTCGCCGCCCAGCCGTTCCGCCGACTCGCGGTCCCGCACCGAGGGGCACGGCTGCTCGGCGACGGCCGCCACCAACTCCCCGGACACCTCGGCCGGCACCCGCACCGCGGTCCAGACCACGGTCGGGCCACCTTCCGCGAACAGCGGCGCCGCCGCGGCCGCGTCCGGTGTGCCGTAACGGGAGACGAGGTCGTCGGGCGAGCAGCCCACCGGAAAACTGGGGCACACCAGGGTGATCCGGCCGGTCGTCGGCGCCGGGGGGCCGAGCAGCGGCACGGCGACCAGCCCACCGTCGGTGACGGACGGGCGAAGCGCGCCGAACGGAGCGCACACGGTGACCCGGTGATCCGGCAGCCGGTGGCGCAACTGCCGGTCCAGCACCCTGGACAGCACCTGGTCGCCCAGCCCGGGCAGGTCGGCGCTGCCGCGGACGAACACCACGCCGGCGGGGTGGGACGGAGGTGGAGGCACGCCGCACTCTAACGCGAGCCGATCGGCCGCGTGACGTGTCGGCCGAACGGCTCAGGGGGCCGGGTGCGTGGCCAGGTAGGAGCGGAGGCCGGCGATGACCTCGGGACGCAGGAATGGTGCGTCACCCGCGGTGAGGACCCGTTCGACGACCTCGACGACGATGACCTTGCCGCTGGCCAGGACCGACTCGACGGCCGCCTGGTCGGTGTCGAACGTGGCGTAGTCGATCGCGGTCGCGTCACTGAACACGGCCGGCAGGTAACGGCTGGCGTGCGCCAGGAACGAGTCGCCCAGCAGCGCCACCGGCTCGGTCACCATGCCCGTGGTCGGCGGTCCGGCGAACCGCACCGGCCTGGGCATGCCCGCCAGGGCCGGACCGGTGCGGTCGGCGCCGCCGTCCGGGCCGAGCGTGTAGTGGATCTCGAAGTCCCTGCCGGCGCTGGCGATCATCGGCGGCAGGTCGGCGCCCGGCCTGACCACGCCGTCCGGCACCGACTGCCACGTCCCGGTGATCCCCGGGTGGATCTGGTTCGCGACCGCCCGCAGCAGCACCAGGGAGCCCAGGTCGTTCCAGTGCGTGTCCTGCCGGTAGTAGATCGGCCGGCCGGACGCCACGGCCGCCTCGGCGAGCCCGGGACGCAGGTCCAGCGCGCCGTCCGTCCGGACGACGCCCTGCCAGAACGGGCCGGTGACCCGCGCCGCGCACGCCTTGTCCGGGTAGTCCGCCGGCAGGTGCGCGGGCTCGACCGTGCTCTTGTCCGGGGCCACCACCAGGACCAGTTGGCGGCCGGACGCCTCGATCGCCGAACGCAGACTGGCCAGCGCGGCGATCGTCGCCGCCACCGGCTGGTCGGGGTCGCATTTGGACGTCATGTCCTGGGCGTAGTAGAGCCAGCCGTCCGTGCCCTCGATGACCTGCGAGAAGTCCGTCTGGCCGCCACCCCGCGGATCCACCGGCGGTGGGACCGTCGGCACCTGGCCGACGGGACCGATCGGAGTGCCTGCCTGCTGCCGGTCGGTGCCGGAGAAGGCCGGTGGTTCACCGAAGACGGACTGGCTGATCCCCGCCTCCGCCCGGACGCCCAACTCGCGGCCGGGAAGGTTGTCCGTGGCCCAGTTGGTCAGGCCCGTGAAGAAGCTCCAGCCTCGGGTGGGGCTGGGGAAGGCGGCCAACTTGTGGTTCTCGAACGCCTGGGGGCGGACGCCCGTCGCGAACGCCGCCGCCGGGACCAGGAAGAAGATCACGGCGCAGAGGAGGGCGGTGCGTTGCCTTCCGCCGTGCCTGGGGCGGTGCAGGGGGTGGTCCTTGTGCAGGAACGACTCGGGGATGGGCGGTAGGTTCGTTCGTCCCCGCGCTCCCGTCACTGGGGCAGCGTAACCGGCTCCGGTTGGGTTCGGTGCCCGGTTGGGCGTGCCAGGCCCCGTCCGTTGTGGGCGGGGCCTGGCTTCTGGTCACGGGAAGCTGACCACGTCGCTGGGGCCTCGGTTGTCGATGTTCACCGGTGCGCCCACTCCGTTGATGACCGAGTCGATGCCGCCGTTGGCGTTCAGGAACACGGTCAGCAGGTCGTGGAACTGGATTCCGGGGCGGGTGGGGGCCTGGAACGCCATGGCGTTGTGGATGTCGGCGCCCTGGTTGAAGAACGAGTAGCTGCCCATGCCGAAGCCCTGGAAGCGGGTGACCTTGTTCGTCACCAGGAAGGCGGGGAAGCCGTTCTGGGTCGGGCTGGCCATCCACGCCGACTGGGTGGGCACCTCGTAGGGGTTCTCGTTCTGGAAGAACAGGACGAATCCGTCCTGGCCGTTCCAGACGGTCTCGTTCTTCAGGAAGTGCTCGACGAACAACCCGAGGGCGGACACGTGGTCGCCGTTCACCACGACGCCGGTCGAGGCCGGGTCGCCGGTGAACGTGCCGGCGCCGGCGCCGTGGTCGGCCCGCCATGCCCAGATGTCGTCCATGATGGAGAAGTCGCTGTTGTCGATCATGGCGGTGGTCGCCGAGCCGGCTGTCGCGCCGCCGATCCGGAAGAACACGTCGTCGACGGTCACCGGGTCGGCCGCCCGGCCGTGATGCGAGCCCGGCCGACCGATGTTCAGCAGCACCGGGCTGGTGACCGGTCCGGCGTCGAACAGCAGGCCGGACAGGTTGACGCCGCGCACGTCGGCCACGTTCATGGTGACGTTGCCGTGCCGCGGGACCAGCGTCGGGAAGCCCAGGCCGATGATCTTGGTGTCCGCCCTGGTCACCTCGATCGTCCGCGGGACCTGGTAGACGCCCGGCGTGAACAGCAGGTTGTCGCCGTGCTTGAGGGCGCTGTTGATGTCGTCGACCGTGCTGGCCGCGTTGACCACGTAGAACGAGCTCAGCGGCAGTGACGTGCCGGGCGTGTTGCCGTTCGCCCAGCTCGGCCCGCTGGTGTCGTGCGCCGGGGCCGGTACGAACACCCGGAGCCCGCCCGCCGCGTCCTGGTACAGGTAGGGCTCCTCCTCGGTCACCGGGCAGGTGGCCAGCGTGGTGTACGGGCCGGCGCCGGCCGGGTCGCCGAACGCCTGCGCGGGCGCGCCCGGGTCACCGCAGAACACCTGGTTCCACACGCCGTTGGACCAGCCGTCCACGTCGCTGTCCCGCACGATGAACTGCTGCTGCGAGCCGTTGATGATGGTGCCGCCGTTGAACGACGAGTCGGCGATGAACCCGCCGCTGGCGAAGTCGGGGGAGCCGTCGCAGAAGTCCATCAGCGTGAGCCCGCCGTTGATCGCCACCCGGCGCATCGGCGCGGCCTGCGACACGGCCCACATGTCGTTGCCGGTGAAGCAGCCGCTGGTGCCGGCGACGTCGATGGTCAGGTTCGACACCGACCGCCAGAAGTTGACCAGTGCCGTGCAGTTGTTCTGGTCACCGTTCTCGCACTGGTTGAAGGCGTCGATCGTGCCGTTGATGACGACCTGCTTCGGGTTCTGGCCCAGGCCGGCGATGCTCGTGTAGTAGCCGACGGTGATCTTCAACGGGTCGTCCGCCGTGCCGTAGGTGCCCGGCGCGAACAGGATCGCGTAGCGCTGGGTGCCGAACTGGTTGGGCACCTGCTGGGCGGCGATCGCGTCCAGCCTGCTCTGGATGGTGCTCACCGGCATGTCCGGGGTGAACACCAGCACGTTCGGGCCGAGGCTGCCGCCGGTCGCCGGTGGACGGTCGGCCGGTGAGGCCGCCTGGCCCTGTGCCGAGGTGGGCACGAGCGCCAGGCCGAGCGCCGCCAGGACGGCGGCGGCGATGACGGGAAGGCGGAGTGGTCGGGTCATGTGCTCGCCCTTCTGAGAGCGCTCTCAATGACGGGAGTCAACCCGCGTCGTCACGGCCGTGTCAAGCAGCCGGAACGTCGGCCGCCCACTGCGGGCCGAGGCCGCCGAGGCGGAAGCCATCGAGAACGAGCAGGCCGTCGTGTCGGTCCGCGTTCCGGCCTCACTCTCCGGCACGGTCGGTCGTCCGGTTGCCGGTCACCGGTCCGGCTGGAGGTCCAGGAGTGCCTTGCCGGTGGCCATGTCCACCGGGACGGAGACCTGATCGTGCACGATGAGCCAGTCGCCGTCGATCTTGCGGAAACACCCGGTCCACCGGACCCAGTGATCACCGCGCACGCCGTTGCGCAACGTGCCGCTGATCCGATTGAGACTGTGCGCGAACGCCACGTCGCCGCCCACGGTGACGTCGAGGTCGCGCACCTCGTAGCCGAGCGGCGCCTGGTAGGCGGAGAACACGTCCCGCCAGTTGTCCCACTTGGCTTCCGCGCCGACATGCCGAAGCGGCGGCACGATGTCGAACGACACGATTCCCGGAGCGAAAGCCGGCCGCACGGCCTCCAGGTCCATGTCCCGGATCGCCCGCACCAGTGTGTCGATTCGCTGCCGGATCCGGTCCTCGTCAGTACTCATGGCCAACCCGTCCGTCGCAGTGCTGTCACCATATTGACGAACTGGACCCCGCCCGTGTGACACCGTGCGTCACTGATCCGAATTTCGCGGAAAACAAATGACATGAAATCAGGCCGCCGAACGGACAGCGCGGTCCGTTGAACATTCGCGGTGCCGGCCGCGTAGTAGTGGGTGTGCGCCGTAGCCGGACCGAGGACGAGCGGCTGTTGCGTGGCCTGTACGCCAGCCACGCGGGGCCGTTGCTGGCATACGTGCAGCGCATGGTGGGCGGGGACCGGCAGCTGGCCGAGGACATCGTGCAGGAGACGCTGTTGCGGGCCTGGCAGCACGCCGCCGACCTCGCCGTCGAACTGGCCCGGCCGTGGCTGTTCACCGTGGCCAAGCGGCTCATCATCGACGCGGCCCGCAGCGGCCGGACCGGGCCGCGGCAGGTCGCCGTGGGATTGGCCGACGAGCCGTCCACGCCGGACGGGTTGGACGCCGCGCTGGACGCATGCCTGGTCGGTGACGCACTGGGTTCACTGACCCAGCCGCACCGGGAGGTGATCGTGCAGAGCTTCTACCAGGGTCATTCCACGCGGGAGATCGCCGCCCGCCTGAACATCCCGGACGGCACCGTGCGGTCCCGGCTGTTCTACGCGCTGCGGGCGCTGCGACTGGCGTTGCTGGAACGCGGGGTGCGTTCACCATGACCTGCCCGTACACCGTCGACATCGCCGCGTATGTGCTGGACGCCCTGGAACCGGCCGAGGCGCAACGGCTGCGCGAGCACCTGGCCGGCTGCCCGGGCTGCCTGCCGGCATACGACGAGCTGAGCGGCCTGCCCACGCTGCTGGACCGCATCACACAGTCCGATTTGGACGGTGTAGCCACCGAACTGCCGGAGGAGGTGCGCGACGCGCTGCTGGCGCGGGCGGCGGCGCGACCGGACCGGCGGGTCGGGC
>DATEPR010000329.1:0-5793 GCA_035273045.1 Pseudonocardiaceae bacterium
CCCCCGGCGACGGAGCCACCGACCGCCGGGCTGCCGCTGGTCTCGACGTCCTGGCCGGGGTCGCCGAACGGGTTGGCGTTGATCTTGGCCAGGCCCTGGTTCATCGCGTCGAACGACTGGCTGACCGTGTCGTGCGTGGACCTGGTGATCGAGTCGAACGACTGCTTCTTCCGGTCGAACGTGGGCACGAACGTGCCGTTCAGCCACTTGGTCGCGTCCTGCGCCGCCAGGTTCTTCACGTTCTGGCTGAGCTTGCCGTGGCAGTCGGTGTCGCCCCAGTCCACGTTGTGGAACACGTCCCATGTGGACACCGACCGCAGCTCGTCGTCGTCCGCCCGGTGCTTCGCGATGTCGATCAGCTGCTGGACGCCGTCCGGCGTGACACCGCCGATGTCGGTGGCGTACAGCGGCAGCACACCCTGTGCCCGTTGCAGCACCGCCGCCTCGATGGCCTTCATCGACGTGGTGATGACCTGGCTGGCCGCGGTCACGCCGTCGGACACGGTCTGGGCGTGCCGCACGAACGAACCGCAGTACCGCTGCGCCGCCTCGGCCGCCGCGCCCTGCCAGAAGCCGCCCAGCGAACCGGTCGCCGTGGCCAGGTTCAGCGTGCTGTCCGACAGCTTGCCGTGCGATGTGGACAGTTGCGCGGCGTCGGCGCGGAACTTGGCGAACTGGATGCCCCGCAGGTTGTCGTACACGTCGCGGATGTCCCGCCGCGGGTCGGGCGCGTTCCCGGTCCAGTCGCGGTAGGCCGGAATGAAGTACTGGAAGAAGTACAGGCCGCGGGAGCCGGGTTCCAGGAGCTCGTCGGACGTCCGCACGCCGGCGCCGCCGTGGGCCACGGTCCGCTTTGCTTCGTCGGCCAGTTGGACCTTCGCCTGGCCGACCTGCTGGCTGTTCCTGGCCCGCGCCAACTGGTCCAGGAACACCCGCTGACCCGGTGCCGGAGCCGAGCCATCGCCGAACGGGCCGTGCAGCGCGGTGACGTCCCGGAATGCGTCGGTCGCGTGGTATCGCTGGGCGTACCGCGCGATGTCGGCCATGTGGTCGACGTAGTCCTGGTTCACCGTCCCGGAGATCGGGTTGTCGTACGCGGCCTGCTGCGCGTAGTCGGTCAGCAGTCGCGTCTTGTCCGCACCGGACACGCTCGGGTCGTCCAGCAGCGGCCGGACCGTGGACCACCGCGGGTACGTGCCGTCACTCATGCGCCTGCCCCAGCGTGCCCGTTGTCAGGCCGTCCACCTGGGAGTACCGCTGGTAGGCGCCGGTGAGCCGGTCGCCCAGGCCGGTGGTGGCCGTGGCGAACGCGCGGACGCTGGCGACCACGTGGTGCTGGAGCGCGGCCAGATAGGCGGCGCCCTGGTCGGCGAAGTCGCGGCCGGCGTCCGCGGCGGTCACGTGCGACGTGCTGATGTGCTTCGCCTCGTCCTCGATCGGGCCGGCCTCACCGTGCACCCTGCCCGCGACGCCGGACATCTCGTCGCTCGTCTGGAAGCCCGACACCTACCCCACCTCTCCGCGCACGCCGAGTGACTCGGGTCAAACCATAAACCCGTCACATGGACGTCGGGCCAGTTCCGGCGGTTCCGGTGACGGTCAGTGCACGGCGGCGACCACGCCGGCCAGGCGGGACGCGGCAGCCTCGGCCAGGTCGTGGGTCGGCGCCTCGACCATGACGCGGACCAGCTGTTCCGTGCCGGACGGGCGCAGCAGCACCCGGCCGGACTCACCGAGCTCGCGCTCCACGGCGGCGACCGCGTCGGCCACGGTGATCGCCGTGGCCACGGCGGCCTTGTCCGCCACCTTGACGTTCACCAGCACCTGGGGCAGGCGGTCCATCACGCCGGCCAGTTCGGCCAGTGACCGGCCGGTCTCGGCGACCCTGGCCATCAGGCGCAGCGCGGTGAGCGTGCCGTCGCCGGTGGTGGCGTACGCGGGCAGGACCACGTGGCCGGACTGCTCACCGCCCAGCGAGAAGCCACCGGAGCGCAGCTCCTCCAGCACGTACCGGTCACCGACCGACGTGGTGCGCAGCCGGACGCCGTGCCGGTGCATGGCCAGGTGCAGGCCCAGATTGCTCATCACCGTCACGACCAGCGTGTCGTCGGCCAGCTCGCCGGCCTCCCGCATACCCAGCGCGAGCACGGCCATGATCTGGTCGCCGTCGACGACCTCGCCGGTCGCGTCGACGGCCAGGCAGCGGTCGGCGTCACCGTCGTGGGCGATGCCCAGGTCGGCGCCGTTCTCGCGGACGGCGGCCCGGATCGAGTCGAGATGAGTCGAGCCGCAGTCGTCGTTGATGTTCAGGCCGTCCGGTTCGGCGTGGATGGCGACCACCTCGGCGCCCGCCTTGCGGTACACCCGGGGCGCCACCTGCGACGCGGCACCGTTCGCGCAGTCCACCACGATCTTCAGGCCGGCCAGCGACCGGCCGGTGGCGGCCAGGAGGTGGTCCTCGTAGCGCAGCACGGCCTCGGGGTGGTCGGTGATCCGGCCGATCGCGGCGCCGACCGGGCGGTCCGCCGGCGGGGCCAGGCGGGCCGCGATCTCGTCCTCGACCGCGTCCGGCAGCTTGTGCCCGCCGGACGAGAACAGCTTGACGCCGTTGTCCGGCATCGGGTTGTGCGATGCGGAGATCATCACGCCGAGATCGGCGCCCAGCTCACCGACCAGGTAGGCGACGGCGGGGGTGGGCAGCACGCCCAGGCGCAGCACGTCGACCCCGGCCGAGGCCAGGCCGGCGGCCACGGCGGCCTCCAGCATCTCGCCGCTGGCTCGCGGGTCACGGCCGACGACCGCGACCTGCCGGTGCGAGCGGTCGTGCTCGGTGAACACCCTGGCCGCGGACGCGGCCACCGACATCGCCAACTCCGGGGTCAGTTCGGCGTTGGCCAGGCCACGCACGCCGTCGGTGCCGAAAAGCCGAGTCATCCTGGCGTCGACCTCCCGCTGTCAACCGGTGACTGTGGAGAAACCACCGGGAGCAGCACCCGACGGACAGGTGCTGCTCCCGTGGACGTGAGCACGGAGCGTACGCGATCAGCGCTTGCTGTACTGGGGGGCCTTGCGGGCCTTCTTCAGGCCGTACTTCTTGCGCTCCTTCACCCTGGCGTCCCTGGTCAGGAAGCCGGCCTTCTTCAGCGGCGGGCGGTCCTCCGGCTCGACCTCGATCAGCGCCCTGGCGATGGCCAGCCGCAGCGCACCCGCCTGTCCGGTGATGCCGCCGCCACGCAGGTTGGCGAAGACGTCGAACGACTCGGGCTTCTCGACCGTGACCAGGGGCTCGCGGATGAGCTGCTGGTGCACCTTGTTCGGGAAGTACTCCTCCAGGGTGCGGCCGTTGAGGCGGAACTGGCCGGTGCCGGGCACCAGGCGGACGCGGACGATGGCCTCCTTGCGGCGGCCGACGGTCTGCGCGGGCTTGCCGGAGATGACCGGACGGGACGCGGGGCGGGCGGGAGCCTCCTCGGCGTCCGTGGTCGCCGGGGTTTCCGTGGTCGCCGGGGTCTCCGTGGCCGCCTCGGCGGGGGTGTCGCGGGCGGTGTCGGTCTCCGGGGTGGTCACGTCTGCTGCGACGTCGTCGGCGCTGGTCACCGGTTCACCTTGTTCTTGTCGGCGATCTCGAACGGCTGCGGATGCTGCGCCGTGTGCGGGTGCTCGGGGCCGGCGTAGACCTTCAGCTTGCTGGCCATGGCCCGGCCGAGCCGGTTGTGCGGAAGCATGCCCTTGATCGTCTTCTCCAGCAGGCGCTCCGGCTGCGTGTCCAGCATCTCGCCGAACGACCGCTTGCGCAGGCCACCGGGGTAGCCGCTGTGCCGGTAGACGAAGGCCTGGTCCCGCTTGTTGCCGGTCAGCGCGACCTTCGCCGCGTTGATGATGACGACGTAGTCACCGGTGTCCACGTGCGGGGCGTAGGTGGGCTTGTGCTTGCCGCGCAGCAGCGTGGCGGCCTGCGTGGCAAGCCGGCCGAGGACCACGTCCTCGGCGTCGATCACGTGCCAGGCGTGGGTCACCTCGCCGGCCTTCGGGCTGTACGTGCGCACGGATCTACCTCGTCGTCACTCTCGTCAGGGGCGTCGTCGCGGTAACCGCACACGGCGGGCAGCTCCGCACAACAACGTCAGAAGATACCTGGCGCCGAACCACAGGGTCAAAACGGCCCCCAGGGACCGGCACCCGACCAGTGTACCCGGCCGGACACGAGCGGACCCCGGAGGCAGCGCCTCCGGGGTCCGCGACCACGTGTCGCGAACGCTCAGCTCCAGACCTGGGCGTTCTTCGACTCGGTCTCCCGGTACGCGTCGTGTGCCGCGTTGACCGCCGTGGAGATGCGGGCCAGCACCGACTTGAGGTCGTCGGCCGAGTTGTTCCAGTTCTGCTGGACGGCCTGGTACGACTCGCTCGCGCTACCGGTCCACTCACTGGACAGCTTCGCGATGGCCGACTTCAGGGCCTCCAACTGGCCCTCGATGTTCTGCACCTGGCTGTTGATCTGGCCGGCCATGTTGGCCACGGCCTCGAAAGTGACCTTGATCTCGCCGCTCATGGTTTCCTCATCTCCGGAAAAGTCTTGGGGTTGTCGCCGAGCTGTGGACTAGGGGGACGGACGAAGCCGCCGGACGGCTCACAGACCGCCGAGGAGCTTGCTCATCTCGCTCTGGTTGGACTCTTCCGACGTCTGGTAGGCCTGGTTGTTGCCGGCCATGGCCTCGGACATCTGCTGAAGGTTCTGGTTGAGCTTGGTGGCGTCCTCGTTGAACCTCATCATCAGGTTCTGGAAGGCGGTGGCTGCCGAGCCCGTCCACTGGCTGGCGACGGTCTCGACCTCGCCCTGCAGCTGCTTCAGGCTGCCCTGGAGGTGCTCGTTCATCTCCTGCAGGCTCCGGACGCCCTGCATCATCTCCGAAGAACCGGTAGTGAACTGCGCCATGGGAATGGCTCCCTTCATGGAGTCTGGTGGTCCGTACGTTCGTCGTCCGTACGCCAACTACGACGTGAACCCTGCCATGACCGGTTCCACCGTGTCCCGCTTTTTCGACAAGCCGTTGCGCGTGTAAACGTTCGCTCCCGTAAATACGGTCACGCGGTGCTGTGCGAATGGAAAAAGTCCTCGTCACCGTCACCCGGCTGGGCGATCCGGCGCCCCGATCCGGTGGTCCGAAATGGACGCGGCGCGGCCGGCGGTCGCGGTCACCGCGTGATGACCATCCCGCCCACCACCTGCATACAGGCGGCCTGTACTCTCGCCTGGTCGGTGGCCGGGTACTGGCAGCCGACGCTGACCTGCACCCTGCCCTGGAACAACACGTACCAGTCGGCGGTCGCGTCGTTGCCCGGCTGCTGGTAGTACGCGACCGTCCGATGTGCGAACGTCAACGACGGGACGAAATTCAGATAGCCGGCCTGCGCCACCTCGGGCCGCAATTGGCCCACCGCGCGGGCGCGATCCTTCGTGCTGTCGTAGGAAAGCCGATATTCCCGGACGTAAATCGCGTCGCCACCGGCGGGCGCGTTCGTCGGCACGATCTGCACTTCCAGGTTCGGCGCGCTGCTGGCCGCCTCGGCCCAGCCCTTCGGGGTGGTGAACCGGTAGTCGTACTGGGCGATCAGGTGCCGGCCGGGCGGCAGGTTCAGCGCGGCGGGCGGTGGCGTGCCGCTGCTGCCCGTGGTGCGCAGCAGGACGACGACCAGCACGGCCGCGACGACGACCACGACCGCGCCGACCGCGGCCAAACGTTTGCCACCACCGCGCCGGCGGGCCGGCGCCGGTGGCGGTGCGGGCGGAGCCGG
>DATEPR010000330.1:0-9657 GCA_035273045.1 Pseudonocardiaceae bacterium
CGTGACCGTGCGCGGCTACGGCCGGGCGGCCGACCCCGCCGACGCTCGGCGGATCGCCGTGCTTGAGGCGTGGGAGCGGTGGGCCGGCTGGCTGCCGCACGACGTGCCGGTGGTGCGCGGGTCGTACTGGGACCTGCGGGACCGGGCGATCGACCCGCGCAGCCTGGGCACGCACGGCCCGGACGCCGTGCTGCGTCCCGGTTTCGCCCTCGACCGGTTCCGGCCGACCCGCGACTACGACTGGGTGTGGGCGTACTCGTTCGGCCGGGACGACGCCGTGCTGCTGCCCATCGACGTCGCCTACTACGGCCGCAACCGGCCGACGCCCCGGCACCGCAGTTTCGTGTACGAGACGTCGAACGGCTCGGCGGTCGGCGGGTGCGTGGAAGAGGCGATCCTGCACGGGCTGTTGGAGGTGGCGGAACGGGACGCGTTCCTGCTCACCTGGTACGCGCGGCGGGGACTGCCCGTGCTGTGCCAGCGGGAGAGCGGCGGCTGCCGGGTGACGTTGTTCGACATGTCGGTGCAGCAGCGGGTGCCGTGCGTGCTGGCGTGTGCCACGTCGGACACCGGTCCGGCGTTCGCGTGCGCGTCCGCGGCGCACCCGTCGTCGCTGGCCGCCGCTGCCGAGCACGCGCTGACCGAACTCGGCCCGTTCCGGCACGACCTGGCCGCCCGCTATCCGGCGTCGCGGGCGCGGGCCAGGGCGATGGCGCAGACGCCGTCGCTGGTGCGGACCATGGGCGACCACGCGCTGCTGTACGCGGATCCGGTGGCCGCGGCCCGCACGTCGTTCCTGACCGGGCCGTCCACGCCGGTGGCGCCGGCGGACGACATGCGCAACGCCGACCTGCGCGACGACGTGCTGGCGCTGGTGGCCCGGTACGCCGAGGCGGGCATGGACGTGCTCGTCGTCGACCAGACCACACCGGAACTGGCGGCCCGGGAACTGGCCTGCGTCAAGGTGATCGTGCCGGGCACGCTGCCGATGACGTTCGGCCACGCCTACCGGCGGGTGCACAACCTGCCCAGGCTGCGTGACCATGCCGGCGGCCCGATCAACCCGTGGCCACACCCGTTTCCGTGATGAGCTTGCGGGCGCGGTCGGCCCGGTGGGCGGACGCGCCGGCCGTGGCGAGTGCCTCACGGGCGTGCGCCAGGGCGGCGTTCGGCCGGTCGTGCCGGATGTCCGCCGTGGCCAGGACCGCGTGGGCGTCGGACCGGACGAGGCGGTAGTCGCGGTCCCTGCCGATGGCCAGCGCGCCCTCCGCGTCCGTCACCGCCTGGTCCCATTCGCCGAGCGCCTGGTGCGCCGCCGCCATGCCGATCAGCGCCGCGGCCTCGGCTGCCGGGTCGGACGCGGCCACGGCGATGGCCGCCGACGCGCGGAACCGGTCGAGCGCGTCGGCCGGCCGGCCCAGCCGCAGTTCGATCAGCCCACGGGTGGCCTGCGCGTTGGCGAGCCGCTCCTGGTCTTGAGTCTGTTCGGCCAGTTCCGCGCCCTCGTCCGCGTACGCCACGGCCTCGGTCAGGTTCCCGGCCGCGCACTCCACCCTGGCCAGCCAGTCCGCCGCACCACACCGGGCGTCCAAACGGGACAGTTCGGCCGGCGCCCAGCGCACCAGCAGCATGTTGGTCCGCGCCTCGTCCAGCCGGCCCATCTCGTACTGCACCACGGCCAGCTCCAGCAGGCTGGGCACCAGACCCTCACCCGCGTTGCTCAACCGGCGGTAACCGGCCATGGACAGCCGGGCGTGCCGGGCGGCGGCCGGCAGGTCGCCGATGAACCGGTACGCGGTGGCCATGTTGCCCAACGCCTGGGCCCGCAGGTAGGCCAGGTCCGGCGTCGTGCAGTCGGCCACCACCTCGCGGAGGATTTCGGTGGCACGGACCAGGTTGCCGGTGGCACCGTGCCAGATCGCCTGGTCGTTGAGTGCCGCCACCTTGCCCGACGTCCACCCGGCCCGCTCGGCCGCCTCGGTCGCCATCCGGTTGTGTTCCGCGGCCTCGGCGAGCCGTCCGGTGCGCTGGCACGTGGTGGCCACCAGCCGGGACAGCGCCGAGATGCCCACCCAGTCCCGCGCGGCCGTCGCGCTGGCCAGGCCCAGCCGGGCGGCCGCCAGGAACGCCGCCGCGCTGTCGCCGAAGTCCAGCGCGCCGCGGGCGCCGTGCACGGTCCGCCATACGTAGTCGTGCCGGCCGCGTTCGGCGGCGTGCCGCAGGACGGCGATCAGGTTCGCCGTCTCGGCATCCAGCCACGCGGCGGGATCGTCGGGCACCGGCGCGTGGTCGCCGGTCGCGTCCGGCAGCCGGCGCATGTTCGGCCACAGCCGGTAGCAGCACGCCTCGGCCGTGCCGCCGTACCAGTCCTCCAGCCGGCCCACGGCCGCGTCCACCTCGCCGGGTTCGGCCGTGGCCCGCGCGTGCTCGCTGATGAGGTCGTGCATCGAGTAGCGGCCGCCGCCCTCGACGACCAAGTGTGCGGTCACCAGCGCACCCAACGACCGGCGCGCGGCCGTCTCGGTGACGTCCGCCAGCGCGGCCGCCCCGGCCACCGTGATGTCGGCGCACGGCGCGACGCCCAGCAGCCGGTACATCCGCCGCGCGCCCGCGTCCAGCCGGCGGTAGGACTGGTCGAACACCTCGTGCACCGACGACGCCGGATCACCGCTGACCGTCAGCCCGGCCAGCCGGTCCTCGGTGAGCGTGGCGACGCACTCGGCGATCCGCAGGCCCGGCCGCCCGATCAGGTTCGCCGCCACCACCCGCAGCGCCAGGGGCAGATGCCCGCACAACTCGGCCAGTTCGGCCGCGGCTTCGGGTTCGGCCGCGACCCGGTCCGCGCCGACGGCGGCCGTCAGCAGCGCCAACGACTCCGCGGGGGTGAGCAGGTCCAGCGCCACCCGCCGGGCACCGTCCCGGACCACGAGCCCGTCCAACCGGTCCCGGCCGGTCACCACGACCACCGAACCGGGATCGCCGGGCAGCAACGGCCGCACCTGCGCCGCGTCCGCCGCGTTGTCCAGCACCACCAGCATCCGCCGCCCGGCCAGCAGCGACCGGTACAGCGTCGCGCTCTCGTCCGGGTCGGCCGGCAACGCGGCCGGCGCCACGCCCAGGCCGCGCAGGAACCGCGCCAGCGCCTCGGCCGGCGCCACCGGGCGGCCGTGCGAGTAGCCGCGCAGGTCCACGTACAGCTGGCCGTCCGGGAAGTCCGCCGCCCTGCGGTGCGCCCAGTGCACCGCGAGGGCGGTCTTCCCGACCCCGCCGACGCCGGTCACCAGCGCGACCCGCGATCCGGTGCCGGCGATCGCGTCCAGCTCGGCCAGTCGTTGCCGGCGCCCGGTGAATGCCGTCACGTCCGGGACCAACTGGGCAGGTCGCACGGTCACCGGCGCCGGCTCGTCGGCGGTGTTGCCGCGCAGCACCCGCACCATGGCGTCGGACAGTTCGGCGCCCGGGTCGACGCCGAGTTCGTCGGCCAGCCGCCGCCGGAGGCGTTCGTAGCGGGCCAGGGCGTCGGCCTGGCGGCCGTCCGCGGCCAGCGCGGTGAGCAGCAGCGCGTGCACCTGCTCGTCCAGCGGCCGGACGTCCGCGACCGGGGTGAGCAGGCCCACCGCCTCGCCCGCCCGCGCGGACTCCAGCAGCAGGCGGGCGTAGCCGAGCACGGCGGCACGGTGTCGTTCGCGCAGCGGCGCCACCAGCGGTTCGATCGCGCCGAGCGCGACCACGTCGGCCAGTGGATCACCCCGCCACAGCGTCAGTGCAGTGACCAGGTCCTGCTCGGTCGGGTCGCCGCGCAGCAACTCGGCGAACCGGTGGGCGTCGACCACGCCGCCGCGCAGCGCGTAACCGGTGGTGGTGCGGTCGATGCGGACCCGCCCGCTGGTCTGCCGTTCCAGCCAGTCCCGCGCCCGGTGCACCGCGACGTTCAACCGGGACGCCGGCACCCCGTCCTGGCCCCACACCAGGTCACCGATCACCGCGTCGCTCAGCCCGCCGGCGCCGGCCACGGCGAGCAGCCCGACGACCGTCCTGGTCAGCGGTGACGACGGCCGAGCGGCCCCCGCGCCCGCCACGAGCACCGGCCCCAACACCAACACGTCGCACCGCACGCCGGACAGGATGCCGTATCGGACGATTCGGCCGAAGCCGGTTGTCACATTCGCCAGCCGGATGGAGTCAGGGCAGTGACGACGCCCGGACGGGCCGGGCGTCCGGCCGGAGATGAGGTATCTGATGTCGACTGCCTACGTGATCGTCACCGTCGTCGGCGCCGCCATGGTGGCGTTCTCCGCGGTTTCGGTGTTCGTGAAGGCCAAGTGGGTGGTGGAGCCGATCACCGAGTACGGCGTGCCGCGCTCGTGGTGGCCATGGCTGGGCACGGCGAAGGCCGCGGGCGCGGTCGGCATGGTGGCCGGGCTGTTCCTGCCGGTGATCGGCCTGCTCGCCGCGGTCGGCCTGATCCTCTACTTCATCGGCGCGGTGACCACGGTGGTCCGGGCGCGCTGGTACTCGCACATCCCGTACCCGCTGCTGTACCTGGCGCCGGTGGTGGCGGCGCTGGTGCTCGGACTGGCGTGAGTCAGCGCGCGATCAACTCGGCGACCCGCCGCGCGGTCGCGAGCAGCGTCAGGTCCGTGCCGGGCGGCGACGACAACTGCACGCCGATCGGCAGGCCGCCGCTCCAGCCGCACGGCAGCACCACCGCCGGTGCCCCGGTCACGTTGTGCACCGCGGTGAACATGCCCTCCGCCTGACCTTCCGGGGTGTCGATCGGCGGGGTGGTGACCGGCGCGACGTACGGCGCGGCGGGCGTCAGCAGCACGTCGGCGCCCGCGTACAGCGCGAGCGCGGCGGGCAGCAGGCGGGTGCGCCCGGCCATCGCCGCCTGGTAGGCGTCCTTGGTCACGTCGGCGCCAGAACGCAGCAGCCGCAACGTTTCCGGGCCGTAGTGGCCGGGGTCGGCGCGGACCCGGTCGCCGTGCACCTGCCACGCCTCGAACAGCAGGATCGGCTCGAACGTGGCCTCCAACTCGGCGAACGGCGTGCCGTCGAGTTCCACCACGGCACATCCGGCCGACCGCAGGGCCGCCACGGCGTCGCCGACGGCCGCGGCCACGTCCGGCGCCACGCCGGGCCGCTCCAGTTGACCCCGCACGACGCCCACCTTCGGCGTGCCGGTGAGGGGCGGCGCGGGGGCGAGGCCGGTCAGCGCGGCGAACACGTCGACGGCCGTGCCGACGTCCCTGGTGAGCAGCCCGACGTGGTCCAGCGTGGGCGCGAGCTGCTGCACGCCCTCGTCCGGGAGTGCGCCGTGGGTGGGTTTGAAGCCGACGGTTCCGCAGTAGTGCGCCGGAATCCGGATCGACCCGCCGGTGTCGGTGCCCAGTGCCACCGCGCACACGCCGGCGCCGACCAGTGCCGCCGACCCGCCGCTGGACCCGCCGGCCGTCCGCTTCGGATCGAACGGGTTCATCGCCTCCGGCACGTCGGGGTGCACCGCGCCGGCCGCGTACTCCAGCAGTGAGGTCACGGCGAACACGTCGGCGCCCAGATCGCGCAGCGCGGCCACGATCGGCGCGTCCGTAGCCGCGGGCGGTCCGGCCATGGCCGACGGATTCCCGTTCCCCCTTGGCCGTCCGGCGATGTCGATCATGTCCTTGACCGCGACCGGCACGCCGTGCAGCGGCCCGTCCGGCGCGCGCAGCGGTGCGGGCAGCAGGTCGACGACCGCGTTCAGCGGCCGGCCAAGCCGCTCCGCGCGCTCGTAGGCGGCCAGCAGTTCCAGGTTGGCGACCTCGCAGGTGCGCTCGCCGCGTTCGATCGCCTTGATGATCTCGCCGGCGTAGGTGGTCAGCGGGCCGGCGAGATCACGCAGCAGGTCGTCGACCTCGGTCTTGCGCCTGCGCACCATGAGATCGCGGTAGATGCCGCTGTGCGACTTGGCGCTGCCCCGGTTGAACGCCACCAGCCGGGCCAGCGAACCCTCCAGGTCGGCCGGGTCGAAGCCGTCGAACGGCTCCGGCGGCACCGGCGACTGGGCCAGCACCTCACGGGCGACGGCCAGCATAAGCGGGCGCCAGCGCGGCTGCTCCAACGAGTCCGCGATGGACAGGTCGGACACCGCGCCGGCGTACAGCATCGCGCCGTACGCCTCCTTGCCCCACAGGAAACCCATGATGTTGGACGTGGCCTCGGCGTAGGGGAGCGCGGCGACCAGTTCGGTCAGCCGGGGCGTGATCTCGCCGGTCAGCTCGCCGACCCGGAACGTGCCGACGTTGCCCTGCATGATCCGGCCCGGCCCGAGCACGTCGGCGCCGAAATTGACGAAGCTGACCAGGAGCCGTTCCCGCCCGACCACCGACGCGAGCGTGTCCGCGGTCAGCCCGTTCTGGAAGCTCACCAGGTACCCGTCCGGGGCCAGCCGGTCGCGCAGCGGTTGCGCGGCGACCGCGGTGTGGTGGCTCTTCACCGCGATGGCGACCCGGTCCAGCCGGTCCGGCAGCGCGTCCGGGGTGACCGCGCGGGCGCGGACGGTGAAGTTCGCCACCGGCCCCTCGATGGACAGCCCCTCGGCGTTGATCGCCGCGACGTGCTCGGCATCGCCGTCGCAGAACAGCACGTCGTGCCCGGAGCGGATCAGGTGGGCGCCGATGGTGCCGCCGATGGCACCCGCGCCGATGATCGTCAGTCGCACCAGCGCCCCCGCGAAGTCACGTTTTCGGTCCTGGCGGGCTGGACACTACCCAAACCAAGTTGCATGATCTAGCCTCTGGATTCATTGCATCTGATGCCCGTTGAGGGGTGTCAGCCTTACGTATGCCAACCAACCCACCCGTGAACAACATCGGAGCATGATCGCTCCCGCTCGCTGTCAACAGTTGACAGCATCTGGCCAGGAGGAGCTGGTATGTCCGACCCGTCGATCCCCGAGGGCCTCCGGGTGCCCGCCGTCAGCCGCCGCCGCATGCTCCAGCTCAGCGCGCTGGGTCTCGGCGCCTTCGCGTCCGGACCGATACTGGCCGCGTGCGGCTCGTCCGGTTCGCCGTCCGGCAGCGGTACCACGAAGGGTGGTGACCTCGTCATCGTCCGTGCCAACGACTCGGTCGACATGGACAAGACGACGGTGTTCAGCAACGCCTCCCTGTGGGTCTACCAGCAGATGTACGAGAACCTGGTGGAGATGACCCCGGACGGCAAGGGCGTCCGGCCGTGGCTGGCGGAGAGCTGGACGATCTCGCCGGACAAGCTCACCGCGACGTTCAAGCTGCGCAAGGGCGTGCGGTTCCACAACGGCCAGCCGCTCACCTCGGCGGATGTCAAGTTCTCCATCGACGCCTCCAGCGCCACCCACGGCGGCTGGGAGTTCATCAACACCGCCATCAAGGAGGTCACCGCACCCGACCCGCAGACGGTCGTGGTCACCACCAAGTACCCGTGGGCGCCGCTGCTGGCCGACCTGAGCTGCCCCAACAACGGCATCATCCCGAAGGACTACGCCGGCAAGACGTCCAAGGACTTCTACGCCGCACCCGTCGGCACCGGGCCGTTCCAGTGGGACGTCTGGCAGAAGGGCGACTTCATCCGGCTCAAGAAGAATCAGCACTACTGGCAGGCCGGCAAGCCATCGCTGGACACCGTGACCTGGAAGGTCGTGCCGGACGACAACTCCCGCGCCATCCAGTTGCAGGGCGGCCAGGCGCACATCAACGAGGCGCCGCCGTTCTCCAGCCTGGCGCAGATCCAGAACACGCCCGGCCTGGCCGTCGACCTGTTCCCGTCGACCCGGACCGACGTGATCCTGATGAACCAGACCCGGCACCCGTACCAGGACGTGCACGTCCGCCGGGCCATCTCCTACGCCATCGACCGCGAGGCCCTGGTCAAGAACATCCTGTTCGGACACGGCCAGGTGGCGAACTCGTTCATGATGCCGGCCGGCCCGTTCTACGACAAGGACTCGCCCGGCATCCAGTTCGACATGGACAAGGCGCGCCAGGAACTCAAGCAGTCCAGCGTGCCCAACGGCTTCACCACGACGTGGCTGGCGATGTCCGGCGACAGCGTGGACGCGGCGATCGCGCAGATCCTCCAGGCGTCGCTGAAGGAACTGGGCATCACGATGAACATCCAGAACGTGGACGCCAGCGCCCAACACGACCTGACCACCACCCTGAAGTACGACATCGCGCACTCCTACTGGACCAACGACCTGGCCGACCCGGACGAACTGGCGCAGTACGCGCTCGACCCGGCGTCCGGCGGCCACTCGTTCAACACCGGCTTCAACGACAAGACGCTGACCGGGCTGGTGCACCAGGCGGAGCAGGAGTTCGACCGGACGAAGCGGCAGAACCTGTACGACGAGATCCAGCGGCAGGCCGCCCAGTCGGCGTTCCTGGCGTTCCTGTTCTACTCGCCGTTCCCGTACTCGCGCAGCGCCAACGTCAAGGGCTTCCACGTGTTGCCCACCGGCTACTACCACTTGGAAGACGTGTCGATGTGACCGGGCCGGTGACCCGATGAGATATCTCGTCTACGTCCTGCGCCGGCTGGTCTCGCTGATTCCGGTGCTGCTCGGGATCTCGCTGATCGTGTTCTTCCTGGTCCGCCTGATCCCGGGCGACCCGGCGACGACCCTGCTGGGCACGCACGCCACGCCCACCGCCGTGCGGGCGCTGCGTGCCCAGTTGGGCCTGGACAAGCCGTTGTGGAGCCAGTACCTGACCTTTCTCGGTCACCTGTTCCAGGGCAACCTGGGGTTCTCGTACTTCTACAACAGTTCGGTCAGCGGCCTGATCCTGACCAGCCTGCCGGTGACGCTGTGGCTGCTCGTGGCCGGCGTGTTGTTCACCATCGTCATCGCGGTGCCGCTGTCCGTGCTGGCGGCGGCCCGGCGTGGCGGGATCGCGGACAACGTCATCCGTGCGGTGCCGGTGGCCGGGCTGGGCCTGCCCGCGTTCTGGGTCGGCATCATGCTGATCCTGGTGTTCGGGCTGAAGCTGCACTGGCTGCCCGTCGCCGGTTTCGGCACCAACCTGGCCCAGCACTTCCGCAGCATCGTGCTGCCCGGCTTCACCATCGCGCTGACGCTGTCGCCGATCCTGATCCGCAGCCTGCGGGCCAGCATGATCGAGGTGCTGGGCAGTGACTTCATCGTCACCGCCCAGGCCAAGGGCGTCGGCACCGGCCGGGTGATCTACGGCCACGCGCTGCGCAACGCGGCGGTGTCGTCGATCACCGTGCTGGGCGTGAACGTCGCCTACCTGACCGGCTCGACGCTGGTGGTGGAGCGCGTCTACTCGCTGCCCGGCATCGGCCAGCAGATGATCAACTCGATCCTCGGCCGGGACTTCCCGACCGTGCAGGGGATCACGCTGGTGTTCGCGATCCTGGTGGTCGCGGTGAACCTGCTGACCGACGTGACGCACGCGGCACTCGATCCGAGGGTGAAACTGACATGACGGCGGCGACGTTCGACCCACTGGAGGCCGACCAGCCGGTCGCGGCCCGCACCCGGAGCGGCCGGTGGAACGGCCCGCTGGTGGCCGGTCTGGTCCTGTTCGGACTGATCGTGCTGGCCGCCCTGCTGGCGCCGGTGCTCACTCCCTACAACCCGATCACGCAGAACCTGAACGCCACGTTCCTGCCGCC
>DATEPR010000331.1:0-3544 GCA_035273045.1 Pseudonocardiaceae bacterium
GGCCGCGGCCGTCGCGTCGCCGAGCCGGTCGCCGACCGCCCACAACGCGAACGCCATGCCGGTGACGCCGAAGTGCAGCGAACTGTTGACCCAGCCGGGACAGGCCGCCGCGATCGACCGGGTGGCCCGGACGGCCGCGTCGCCGTAGCGGTCGCCGAAGTGCCGCTGTCCCTCCAGCAGCGCCAGCACGATGCCGGCGGCGCCGGAGTAGAGCATCGGGTTGAGTTCGTCGTCGCTCGGCGTCGACGCCCACCAGAGGTCACCGTCGACGTCCCTGGCGCAGCCCAGCAACCAGTCCAGCGCTCTCCGCGCCAACCGCTCGGCGGCGACCGTCACGTGTTCACCCTGCCATGGCGGTCACTGCGATGTTCGAGGGGACGACGCGGCCGTCAGTGGCATCCGGGCGCCAGGGCCGCATCGCGGTGTCGAGTTCGGTGACCGACGTGAGCCGGAGTGTGTGCTGGGCCAGGAACGCGCCGAGGAACGTGGTCAGGGTCAGGTTGCGGGCGCCCACCCTGCTGCGCACCGGGAACCGGCCGGTGGGGTCGACGCGGAGGTGTTCGTCGCCGTAGCCGGGAATCAACGTCAGCGTGCCGTCGGCGGTTTCGTCGTGTCGGTCGACGAAGGCGCCGACGTACGCCGGGTGCAGTCCGATGTAGACCAATCGGCCACCGGGCCGCAGCACCCGCGCCGCTTCGCCGACGACGGCGGGAAAGTCGTCGACGTCGGTGTGGGTGAACGTCATCGTGACCGCGCCGACCGAGCGGTTCGGCAGCGGCAGCCGGGCCGCGTCGGCCAGCACCACGCGCGGGTTGCGGGCCGACGCCACGCGGAGCTGGTCGGCGGACAGGTCGACGCCGAGCACGGTGTGGCCGCGGGCCAGCACGGCGGCGGTGTGCAGGCCGGTGCCGCAGCCGACGTCCACGCACAGCGGATCAGCCGGGTCCGGCGGGCCGAGCAGTTCGGCCAGCAGCGTGGCGGAATCGTCGGCGAAGTGCCGGAATGTCGTGTCGTACCAGTCTGCGTGGCCGTCGTACCAGGCTGTGGTCATGAGTCCATCGTGGCCGGGTTCGCGGCAGCGGCCGGCTGTGTTCACCGACCGCGCAACAGGTCCCGGTGGGTGCACAGCGCGGCGAGCAGCCGGTCGACGTCCTCGTCGGTGTTGTAGCAGTGCGGCGAGATCCGGAGATTGCCGTCCCGGGACGACGTGACGATGCCGTCGGTGGCCAGGCGGTCCACCAGTTGCTCCGCGTCGGTGGACGCCACCGCGACCAGCGGCCCGCGCCTGGCCCGGTCCTTCGGCGTGGCGACCACCGCGCCCAGGCCGATGACCTCGTCGATCAGCCGGTCGTTGAGCCGCCCGACGTGTTCGGCCGTCGCCTCGACGCCGATCTCCAGCAGCAGCTCGACGCCGGCCGTCGCCGCGTACACCGACGGGATGGACGGCGTGCCCGCCTCGAACCGGCGGGCGTCGGCGGCCGGGCGGTAGGCGTCGATGCGCATGGCGAAGATGTTCTCGTCGGCGAACCAGCCGGTCGTGGTCGGCACCAGATGGCCGGTGGTGGCGGGGTTCGCGTACAGATACGCGGCGCCGGGCGAGCCGAGCAGGTACTTCAGCGCGCCGCCGACCAGGAAGTCCACCCCGAGCGCGCCGATGTCCACCGGCACCGCGCCGGCGGCCTGGTACGAGTCGACCAGCACTAGGGCGCCCCGCTCGTGCGCCAGGTCGGCGATGGCGCCGACGTCCAGCAGGCTGCCGTTGCGGTAACACACGTGCGTGGCGGACACGATCGCGGTGCGGTCGTCGATCGCGGCGGCCAGCCGGTCCAGCGGCAGCGTGTTGTCCTCGGCCGCCGGCACGTGCACGACGCGGGCACCGCGCCGTTCCTGGGCGTGCCAGATCTGCCCGATGGTGGGGAACTCCAGATCGGTGGTGACGACGGTGTCCCGGCCGCCGGTGAAGTCCAGGGCCGACGCGACGGCGGCGGCACCGGCCGAAGCGGACGTCGTGACGGCGATCGCGGCGGGATCGGTGTGCAACAGGCGGGCGTAGGCGCGGCGCAACCGTTCGGCCCGGTCCACCCACTCGCCCCACAGCGACCCGTCCGACTCCAGGGTCCCCAGGTACGCCGCGTAGGCGTCCCGCACCGAGTCGGACAGCGCGCCCTGTGAGCAACTGTTCAGGTAGACCTGCCGCTCGAAGACGGGAAACCGCTGCCGAACGCCCGCACCCGGAACACTCATCGCACGCCCTCCGTTCCACTTGGCCGTCGCTCCATCCTGGCAGGACCATGCCCGTCAACCAACAGTTGACGGATAGGGGTGGCACGCACTACACCACCCGGGCCGATCCATTGGGCCATCTGATCCGTACCCCTCGTAGGGGTTCCTGAGCACGGAGGTGTCCTCGGGTGGACAGCATCCCCAAGATCGACGAACGGAAACGGAATGCGGCGTCGGAGGAGGCGTAATGGCTACTAGTGACACCGTGGAGGCGTCCACCGCGCGCTCGAATGTCGTGGTGTTGGTGATCCTGCGGATCGTGGGCGCGGCCCTGTTGGTCAGCATGGGCTACATCCACATCCACCTCTACCAGGCCGGTTACTACCTGACCGCGGTGGGACCGGCGTTCATCGCGAACGCGGTGCTCGCCGTGCTCGGTGCGATCGCCCTGTTGGCTTTCCCGAACAAGATGCTCGGCATCGCCAGCACGCTGGGTGCCCTGCTGTCGCTCGGCACGCTGGCCGCGCTGCTGATCAGCATCTACGGCAGTCTGTTCGGGTACAAGGAGACGCTGGCCGCTCCGCTGCTGAAGTCCACTTTCACGGTGGAGAGCGTCGGCATCGTACTGCTCGCCGTGCTGGCGGTGATGGCGACTCGTCGGTTCGGCATGTGGAAGTGGTTGCCCGGTCGGCAGTAGGCCAATCGGAACGTAGGGGACAACGGCCGGCTCGACGCCATCGGGCCGGCCGTCCTGTGAGTGGCGTCCGTGGTGCTTGACCGTCGAATTGAATGACGGTTTGATTAGTGGCGTGGGTCGCACAGCGGGGTCGACCGCCGCGGGCACCAGGGAACGCCTGCTGCGGGCGGCCGCCGACGTCTTCGCCCGGCGCGGCTACGACGCGACGCGCGTCTCGGACATCGCCACCGCGGCCGGCCTGAGCAACGGCGCGATGTACGCCCATTTCGGTTCGAAGGCGGCACTGCTGGTCGGCGCGCTGCGCGCGCACGGCAGACGGCTGCTGGCCGACCTGGTGTCCGCCGATCCCGACCGGTCGATCGCCGACGTCCTGCTCGTCACCGGCCGCTCGCTGCGCCGGCCCAGGGACCCGGACGGCTACCTGGTGATCGAGGCGCTGGTGGCCGCCCGGCGCGACGCGGACGTCGCCGAACCCATGCGGGACTACGTCGCGGAACGGGTGGACTGGCTGGCCGGCCTGGTGGCGCAGGCCCAGGCGCGCGGCGAGTTCGACCCAGCGCTGCCGCCCAGGGCGGTCGCGCACTTCTGCCTCGCACTCGGGTTGGGCACCGCGCTGCTCACGCC
>DATEPR010000332.1:0-5660 GCA_035273045.1 Pseudonocardiaceae bacterium
GTGCTGTTGCATCTCTATATAGCAGGTATCGCATAGGCTGTCCGCGCCCACCACCGCCACCAATCCAGCTGCATCCCGCGTGTCGTCCGCCCACCGGACGACACACCGCCCCACTGCCCATCGATCCGGCCAGCACCCACCACAAGCCCGCGCGTGTCGTCCACTCAGTGGTCAACACAGCCAGCCGCCAACCCGACAGGCTGCGGATATACCGGCCGCCCCGCTTCATGGGACGATCGAGGCATCATGACGCTGACCGATCTCATCCCCGCCGAACCGGACCCCGACACCCTCCACGACGCCTTCGTCACCTGGGCCACCGGCCAGGGCCTGACCCTCTACCCGGCCCAGTCGGAAGCACTGATCGAGATCGTGTCCGGCAGCAACGTGATCCTGGGCACCCCCACCGGCTCCGGCAAGAGCCTCGTCGCCATCGCCGCGCACTTCACGGCCATGGCGCACGGCCGCCGCACCTTCTACACCGCGCCGATCAAAGCCCTGGTCTCGGAGAAGTTCTTCGCCCTGTGCGACGTGTTCGGTCCGGCCAACGTCGGGATGATGACCGGTGACTCGACCGTCAACGGGACGGCCCCGATCATCTGCTGCACGGCGGAAATCCTCGCCAACATCGCCCTGCGCACCGGTCCGGACACGGATCTGGTCGGCCAGGTGGTCATGGACGAGTTCCACTTCTACGCCGACCCGGACCGCGGCTGGGCGTGGCAGGTGCCGCTGATCGAACTGCCGCGCGCCCAGTTCCTGCTCATGTCGGCGACGCTCGGCGACGTCACGTTCTTCCAGCGCGACCTGACCCGCCGCACCGGCCGCGAGACCGCGGTCGTCACCTCGGCCGAGCGACCGGTGCCGCTCCTGTTCAGCTACGTGCTGACCACCGTCCACGACACCATCGAGGAACTTCTCGCCACCCACGGCGCCCCCGTCTACGTCGTCCACTTCACCCAGGCCGCCGCCCTGGAACGCGCGCAGGCGCTGATGAGCATCAACATGTGCACCCGCGCCGAGAAGGACCGGATCGCCACCCTCATCGGCGGTTTCCGCTTCACCGCCGGGTTCGGCAAGACGCTCTCCCGCCTGGTCCGGCACGGCATCGGCGTGCACCACGCCGGGATGCTGCCCAAGTACCGCCGCCTGGTGGAACGGCTCGCCCAGGCCGGGCTGCTCAAGGTCGTCTGCGGCACGGACACGCTCGGCGTCGGGATCAACGTTCCGATCCGGACCGTCATGTTCACCGGACTGTCCAAATACGACGGTAGCCGCGTCCGGTTGCTGAACGCCCGCGAGTTCCACCAGATCGCCGGTCGCGCCGGGCGGGCGGGTTATGACACCGTCGGCTCGGTGATCGTCCAGGCGCCGGAACACGTCATCGAGAACGAGAAGGCGCTCGCCAAGGCCGGTGACGACCCGAAGAAGCGGCGCAGGGTGGTGCGCAAGAAGCCACCGGAGGGCTCGATCGGCTGGGGCCAGCCCACCTACGAGCGGCTGGTCGCCGCCGAGCCGGAACCGCTCGCGTCCAGCTTCAGCGTCACCCATGCGATGCTGCTCAACGTCATCAGCCGTCCGGGCGATGCCTTCGCCGCCATGCGCCACCTGCTGACCGACAACCACGAGCCACCGGAGCGGCAGCGCAAGCACATTCTGCGGGCGTTCGCGATCTACCGGGCGCTGCGCGCCGCCGACGTGGTGGAACGCCTGGACACCCCGGACGAGGACGGCAGGCGGTGGCGGATCGTCGGCGACCTGCAACTGGACTTCGCCCTGAACCAGCCGCTGTCGCCGTTCGCGCTGGCCGCGATCGACCTGCTGGACCGGGATTCGCCCAGTTACGCGCTCGACGCGCTCTCCGTCATCGAGTCTACTTTGGATGATCCTCGGCAGGTGCTGGCGGCGCAGCAGTTCAAGGCGCGCGGTGAGGAGGTGGCCCGGCTCAAGGCGGACGGCGTCGAGTACGAGGAGCGGATGGTTCTCCTGGAGGACGTCACCCACCCCAAGCCACTGGCGGACCTGCTCGCCGCCGCGTACGCCACCTACCGCAAGGGTCACCCGTGGGTGTCGGAGCACGAGTTGTCACCCAAATCGGTGGTCCGTGACATGTACGAGCGGGCCATGACATTCAGCGAGTACGTCGGCTACTACGGCCTGGCCAGGTCCGAGGGCCTGGTGCTGCGCTACCTCGCCGACGCCTACCGTGCCGTCCGCCAGACCGTGCCGGACGACGCGAAGACCGACGAGCTGGCCGACCTGGTGGAGTGGCTGGGCGAACTGGTGCGCCAGGTCGACTCCAGCCTGATCGACGAGTGGGAGAAGCTGACCAACCCGGCCGACGACAAGGAGGTCGACCACCGCCCGCCGGCCGTGACCGGCAACGCACGTGCGTTCCGGGTGCTGGTGCGCAACGCGCTGTTCCGCAGGGTCGAACTGGCCGCCCGGCGCGACTACGAGGCACTGGGCGACCTGGACGCCGACGACGGGTGGGACGCGGAGGCGTGGCAGGACGCGCTGGCGCCCTACTTCGCCGAACACGACGAGATCCGCGCCGACGCCGACGCCCGCGGACCGCACCTGCTGGTGATCGACCAGGGCCCGGACCGCTGGACGGTGCGCCAGATCATCGACGACCCGGCCGGCGACCACGACTGGAGCATCTCCGGCGAGGTCGACATCGCGGAATCGGACGAACTGGGCGTCGCCGCCCTCCACATCACCGACGTCGGCCAACTCAACTGACGTCGGCCCGCGAACGCGCCGAGACGGCCGGCGTGATGGCAACGTCGACGGCCCAGGCAGCCGCCGCGGCAGAACACCGGTCGCGTCCACGAACCCCAGGCGCCGAAACACCGGTCCCTCAACTGACCGCCGTGTCCGCCGGCATGTACGCGGCCCGTAGCCGCGCGTGCGCTGATTGGTCCAGACCAAGGTGGTCCAGGCCCAGCAACGCGGCACCGGCGATCGGTGGCACGTCGACCACGGCGATCCGGGCCGCGGGCACCTCGGCGAGCACCCGCCGCGTGACACCGCCGATCAGCAACCGGTTGCGCGCCATCAGCACCCCGCCGCCCAGGGCCAACTCCGTGTCCAACTCGGTGATGCCCAGCCGTCGCATCGCGACCAGTGCCATGGCGCTGATCTCCTCCGCCAGCCGGTCCACCAGCAGTACCGCGACGTGATCCCCGGCGCCGGCCACGTCGAACAGCACGTACGTCAGCCGGATGAGGTCGTCCGTGTCGATGTCACCCAGATGGATCGCGATGGCTACCTCGGACGCGGTCGCCCGGCCGAAGTAGTCGGCGACCGCCCGGCTCAGCGCGGTCGGCTCGCCCCGGCCGTCCTCGGCCCTGGTCGCCCACCACATGACCTCGACGCCCAGATCCAGTCCACCGCCCCAGTCACCGGTGAACCGACCCAGCGCCAGGAACCGGGTCTGCTCGCCGCCCGGCCCGACGCCGACGCAGTTGATCCCGGCGCCGCACGTCACGCCCACACCCCACGGCCGCTGGGTGCCGGCCCGCAGCACGGCGAACGTGTCGTTGCCCGCCCGGATGCTCGGGCTCCAACCCCGCGTGCTCAGCACCTCGGCCAGCCGACGCTCCTCCTGCGGCAGGTCGGCGCCCGCGATGAACGCCGACGTGTGCTCGGCGATCATGCCTTCCGGGTCGATGTCGGCCTGCCGCGCGACGGCGGTGACCAGGTCGTCCAGCACCACCAGCGACGTCTCGAACCGTCTGTCGTCCACCGACGTGCCCGGACCCCGCGCGCTGGCCAGCAGCGAGCCGTCCGCTCCGATCAGGGCGACGTCGGTCTTGCTGTTCCCGCCGTCGATGGCGAGCACCGCGGCAGGCGCGTTGGACAGCTTCACGAGGCCGCCCAGGACAGAAACCGCTGGTTCTCGGCCAGCAGCCGGTCGGTGAGCTGTTCGGCGACACTGACCTGGCCCACCAGTGGATGGGCCAGCAACGCCCGGAACACCCGGTCCCGCCCGCCGTGCACCGCTGCCGCCACCGCCAGTTCCTCGTACGCCGTGACGTGCGCGATCAGCCCGGCGTACAGGGGTTCGACGGGGTCGACCGGCAGCGCGACCGGACCGGCGGCGCCGACCCTGGCCGGCACCTCGATCACCGCGTCGTCGGCCAGGAACGGAAGGGTGCCCTGGTTGCGCAGGTTCACCACTTGGACGTCACCGGTGTCACCCGTCAGTGCGGCCAGCAGTTGGATCGCGGCCTCCGAGTAGAACGCGCCGCCGCGTCTGGACAGCAGTTCCGGCTTGGTGTTCAGCGCCGGGTCGGCGTACATGTCGAGGAGTTCCTTCTCGTACCCGGCGACGACCTCGGCCCTGGTCGGCTCGCCGCGCTGCTCCTCGACGACCTCGTCGTGCGCGTAGTAGTAGCGCAGGTAATACGAAGGGATGACACCGAGTCCCCTGATCAGTTCCACCGGCAGGCCCAGCGACTCGGCGATGGCCTCGCCGTCGGTGGCCAGCAGTTCCGGCAACACGTCCCTGCCGTCCAGGTGGACCGCCCGTTCCCAGGTGAGGTGGTTCAGGCCGACGTGCCCCAGGCTGATCCGGGAGGGGTCGACGCCGTACCGGGCGGCGAACCGCCGCTGGAACCCGATGGCGACGTTGCACAGCCCGACGGCCCGGTGCCCGGCGTCCAGCAGCGCTCGGGTGACGATGCCGACCGGGTTGGTGAAGTCGACGACCCAGGCGTCCGGAGCGGCCAGTCGCCTGGCCCGCTCGGCGATGTCCAGCACGATCGGCACGGTGCGCAGCGCCTTGGCGAATCCACCGGCGCCGGTGGTCTCCTGGCCGACGCAGCCGCACGCCAGCGGCCACGTCTCGTCCCGGTGCCGCGCGGCCTGCCCGCCGACCCGCAGTTGCAGCAGCACGGCACCGGCACCGTCCAGCCCGTCGTCCAGGTCGGCGGTGCCGCGCACCGCGGCGGGATGCCCGTAGGCGGCCAGGATCCGCGACGACAGCCCGCCGACCAGCGCCAGCCGGTGCTCGTCCGGGTCGACCAGCACCAGTTCACTCACCGGCAGCGAGCCGGCCAGCCGGCCGATCCCGTCCACCAGTTCCGGCGTGTACGTGGAACCGCCGCCGACGACCACCAGCTTCATTCGGTCACATCCTGTCGGGTCAGGTCCGGCAGGGCGGCCGGCGAGTCGGGCACCGCGTCCGGCACCCGGTCGGCGACAGCGACGTGGCACGCCGCGGTGTGGTCCGGTGCGAGCAGCCGGGGCAACGGCGTGACCTCGGCACACGTGTCCACGGCGAACGGGCACCGGGCCCGGAACCGGCAGCCGGGCCGGGGATCGACGACCTTCGGCGGTTCGCCGCGGTCCGTCTCGGCGGTCACGTTGAGCGGTGCGCGCGGGTCCGGCACCGCGGACAGCAGCAGCTTCGTGTAGGGGTGCTTGGGGTTGCGCAGCACCTCCTCGGTCGGCCCGTTCTCCACGATGTGGCCGGCGTACATGATCACCAGCCGGTCGGCGACGTACCGTGCGCTGGCGATGTCGTGCGTGATGTAGAGGAACGAAACGCCCTCCTGTTCGCGCAACCGGGCCATCAGGTTCAGCACGCCGATGCGGATGGAAACGTCCAACATGGACACGGGTTCGTCGGCCAGGATCAGCTTGGGCCGGCA
>DATEPR010000333.1:0-2925 GCA_035273045.1 Pseudonocardiaceae bacterium
GTGGCGCAGTACGTCGAGCAGTACCCGGGCGGGGTCGCCGGATTCGTGGCCAGGGCGAACGAGCTGGCCGACCGGTACGGCGACCGGTTCCGCCCGCCGGCGTCGCTGGTCGAGCGGGCCGGCGAGAAGGTCAGCGCGTGACGGCACCACTGGCCGGCCGGACGATCGTGATGTCCGGCGGCAGCAGGGGAATCGGGCTGGCCATCGCGGTCAGGGCGGCGGCCGACGGCGCCAACGTCACGCTGATCGCCAAGACCGACCGGCCCGATCCCCGGCTGCCCGGCACGATCCACACCGCGGCCGAGGAGATCGAGAAGGCGGGCGGCCAGGTGCTGCCGTTCGTCGGCGACGTCCGCGACGACGACCAGGTCGCCGCGGCGGTCGCCGCCACCGTCGAGCGGTTCGGCGGGATCGACGTCGTGGTGAACAACGCGTCCGCGATCAACCTGGCCGGCATCGGCGACCTGCCGGCCAAGCGGTACGACCTGATGCTGGACGTCAACGCGCGCGGCACGTTCCTGCTCACCTCGCTGGCCCTGCCGCACCTGCTGAAGGCGGCGAACCCGCACGTGCTGACGTTGTCGCCGCCGCTGAACCCGGACCGGCGCTGGCTGCGCGACCACGCGCCCTACACGGTCAGCAAGTACGCCATGACGATGCTCACACTGGGCGTCGCCGAGCAGTACCGGGACCGGGGCGTCGCGGCGAACTGCCTGTGGCCCAGGACCACCATCGCGACGGCCGCGATCCAGAACATCGTGGGCGGCGCGGCGGCCATGGCGGTGTCCCGGCGGCCGGAGATCATGGCCGACGCGGCCTACGAAGTGCTGGTCAGACCGGCGAGGGAGTGCACCGGCCACACGTTCGTCGACGAGGAGGTGCTCGCCGAGGCCGGCGTCACCGACCTGTCCCGCTACCGGTACGAGGGCGCCACCGAGGCCCAGCTGCAACCGGACATTTTCCTCGACTGACGGGTTTGCCGGAAAACCAAGTCCGTTCCTCAGAGTGTGCACGGTGCGGAACAAGGAAACTCTCAGGAAGCAGGAGTGTTCTAGAGGGGCACGAGCTTCTCGACACGACAGGCCGCATTCTGGGAGCAGGACATGAGCGAGTTCGATCCGCGGTGGCCGGGTGGCAGCCAGGACGACCCCGGCCGCCAGGGCCAGCAGGGGGAGCCGGGGCACCAGGGCCAGTCCGGCTCGCAGGCCGGCGGTCCGTACCAGCCGTACCCCGGCTACTACGGCCACGCGGGCCAGGACTACCGGCCCGGGCTGGGTGATCCGCCGCGGACCGACACCGGCGGCTGGGCCGGCTACACGTATCCCGGCACCTACTACAGCACCGGATCCCAGGGTGACTTTGGTCACACGGCACGATACGGACAGCCGGACTGGGCGCAGAGCGGCCAGTGGCAGTACCCGAACTACCCGCAGTACCAGGCACCGCGCCGGCACCCGGTCCGGTCCGTCGGCTTCGCGCTCGGCGCGATCGGCCTGTCCGTCCTGATCGGCCTGGGCATCGGCAGGCTGGCGTGGCCGTCGGACTCCAGCAACGTGCTGTCCGGCGGCAACCAGAACTTCGGCACCACGGAGCCGCCCGCAGGCGGTGGCGGCACGTCGAACACGTCCATCAACCCGTCGGCCATCGCCGCCAAGGTGGACCCGGGCCTGGTGGACATCAACACCGTGCTCGGCTACCAGAGCGCCGAGGCGGCGGGCACCGGCATCGTGCTCACCCCGAACGGCGAGATCCTCACCAACAACCACGTCGTGGAGGGCGCCACCCGCATCAAGGCGACCGACATCGGCAACGGCAGGACCTACCAGGCGCACGTCATCGGCTACGACCGCACCAAGGACATCGCGGTGATCCAGCTGGAGGGCGCGTCCGGCCTGAAGACCGAGTCGCTGGGCGACTCGTCCAAGGTGTCGGTCGGCGACGCCGTCGTCGGCATCGGCAACGCGGGCGGCACCGGTGGCACGCCGAGCGCCGCGGCCGGCAGGGTGACGGCCCTCAACCAGTCGATCACCGCGTCCGACGACTCCAGCGGCGCCTCGGAGCAACTGACCGGCCTGATCCAGACCGACGCCAACATCCAGTCCGGTGACTCCGGCGGTGCGCTGGTGAACAGCACCGGCCAGGTGATCGGCGTGGACACCGCAGCGTCCAGCGGGTTCCAGTTCGGCGGCGACCAGGGTGGTCTCGGCCAGGACGGCAACGGCGACCAGCCGACCGGGCACCAGGGCTTCGCGATCCCGGTCAACCAGGCCGTGACCATCGCCCACCAGATCGTCGCCGGCACCGCGTCCTCGACGGTCCATATCGGACAGAGCGCGTTCCTGGGAGTCGGTGTGAGTGACGCCCAGGACCAGAACGGCGGCTTCGGCCAGGGCAACGGCTCCGCTCAGGCGGGCGCGCTCATCCAGAACACCGTGCCCAACGGCCCCGCCGAGCAGGCCGGCCTGCAGCAGGGCGACGTGATCACCGGCCTGGACGGCAAGACCGTGGCCTCGGCCGACACCCTGACCAACCTGATGGACCAGCACCACCCGGGTGACAAGCTCACCATCAAGTACCTCGACGCGACCGGCCAGCAGCACACCGCGACGGTGACCCCGATCGCCGGTCCGGTCGGCTGACCGAAGACCGATTCACCGGAGAGGGCCCCTGCCGAACACGGCAGGGGCTTTTTCGTCCGCCGGCCCGGCCCAGGCTTGCATCAGTTCGGCGTAGCCGGCCGACGTGCGCAGCAGGTCGGCGTGCGTGCCCAGCGTCGGTGGGCCGCCGTCCATCAGCAGCACGAGGTCCGCGCGCGGCGGAACTGAGCCGGTGCGCGATCACGACGAGCGTGCCGCCACGCGCGGCGAACGCCCGCTCGGCCACGGCCTCGGCGGCCGGATCGAGGTTGGCGGTCGCCTCGTCCAG
>DATEPR010000334.1:0-4887 GCA_035273045.1 Pseudonocardiaceae bacterium
GGTCGGTCCGGGCGTCGTCGGGGCGTGCCTGGGATGCAACGGAGTGGTCCATCGGCACCCATTGTTCCTGACAGACCTGAACGGGGTGTGAGCCGTCCGTGTTCTTACCTGGCGGGCAGCCAGGTAACGGATTGGTCACGACCAGCCTCCGCCCGGCTGTGCCGGGGCACACCAGGGACCGAACAGCCGGTTCGACCGGTCCCGGCCGGCTGGACCGCACCGAAGGGAGCAGCACCCATGGGGATCATCGCCTGGATCGTCCTCGGCCTGATCGTCGGCGCCATCGCCAAGATGATCATGCCCGGCCGCGACGGCGGCGGTTTCATCCTGACGATCCTGCTGGGCGTCGTCGGCGCCTTCGTGGGCGGATTCATCGGCAAGTACGCCTTCCACACCAGCCTGGGCGGATTCTTCGACCTGCGCACCTGGCTGCTGTCCATCCTCGGCTCCGTGATCGTCCTGGGCGTCTTCCACCTCGCCAGGCCGAGGCGGTCGATCGACAGGTAGCTCCCGTGTGGGAAAATGGCCGGGTAGCGGTCGCAGCGTGAGATGAGGAGCCCGTCGTGCCGTCTTCGGAGCTGGAGAAGCGTCCCGTCCAGACGCCGGACCCGCACGACGAGCCGTCCGTCGAATGGGGCTGGCACGGCACGTTCCCGCGCGGTGCCCGGATCGCCGGCGTGTTCGTCGCGATCGCCATGTTCGGCATGCTGATCGGCAACCAGCAGGGCCACGTCGAGGACTTCTACCTCGTCATCACCGGCATCATCATGATCGGCCTCGTGCTGATGGCGTCCGCCCGGCGCCGCAGGTCCTGGCGCCGGTAGGTCCACTGGTCGGGCACTGTTGCGCCAGTGCGCGTGAGTCAGTTGGCTCGTGGTCGTCCCCGCCACTGAAGTCCGAGGAGAACGACCATGTCGGTCACGGACGAGCTGCTCGCCAACAACGCCCGCTACGCCGAGAACTTCTCCGGCCCGCTGCCCATGCCGCCCGGCCGGCACGTCGCCGTCGTCGCCTGCATGGACGCCCGGCTGGACGTCTACCGGCTGCTCGGCCTCGCCGAGGGTGAGGCGCACGTCATCCGCAACGCGGGCGGCGCGGTCACCGACGACGCGATCCGCTCCCTGGCGATCAGCCAGCGCCTGCTCGGCACCACCGAGATCATCCTGATCCACCACACCGACTGCGGCATGCTCACGTTCGCCGACGACAAGTTCCGCGCCGACATCCAGGCCGACACCGGCATCCGGCCGACGTGGGCCGCCGAGGCGTTCGGCGACCTGGAGGCCGACGTGCGCCAGTCGATCGCCAGGGTCAGGTCGAGCCCGTTCCTGCCGCACGCCGACGCCGTCCGCGGCTTCGTGTTCGACGTCGCCACCGGCCGGCTGAACGAGGTGACCGCCTGACGGCTCAGCCCTCGGCCGCGAGCTGGCCGCAGGCCGCCGCGATCTCCCGGCCGCGCGTGTCGCGGACGGTGCACGGCACGCCCCGCTCGTTGACGCGGCGCACGAACTCCCGCTCCACCGGTTTCGGGCTGGCGTCCCACTGGCTGCCCGGCGTGGGGTTGAGCGGGATCACGTTGACGTGCACCAGCGCGCCCAGGTGCCGGTGCAGCAGCGAGCCGAGCAGGTCGGCCCGCCACGGCTGGTCGTTGACGTCCCGGATCAGCGCGTACTCGACGGAGACCCGCCGGCCGGTGACGTCGGCGTAGTGGCGGGCCGCGGTCAGCACCTCGGCCACCTTCCACCGGTTGTTCACCGGCACCAGGGTGTCGCGCAGTTCGTCGTCCGGCGTGTGCAGTGACACGGCGAGCCGGACCTGGAGGCCCTCGTCGGCCAGCCGGTGGATGGCCGGCACGAGCCCGACCGTGGACACCGTCACCGAGCGCTGCGAGACGCCCAGGCCGTCCGGTGCCGGGTCGCAGATGCGGTGCACGGCGTCGACCACGCGCCGGTAGTTGGCCAGCGGCTCGCCCATGCCCATGAACACGATGTTGGACAGGCGACCCGGCCCGCCGGGCAGTTCCTCGTCGCGCATCGCCGCCGCCGCGGCCCTGACCTGCTCGACGATCTCGGCCGTCGACAGGTTGCGGCGCAGCCCACCCTGCCCGGTGGCGCAGAACGGGCACGCCATGCCGCAGCCGGCCTGGCTGGACACGCACACCGTGGCGCGGTCCGGGTAGCGCATCAGCACGCTCTCCAGCAGCGTCCCGTCGTGCGCCCGCCAGAGCGTCTTGCGGGTGCTGCCGTCGTCGCAGGCGATGTGCCGGACGGTGGCCAGCAGCGGCGGCAGCAGTTCACCGACCAGCCGGTCCCGACTGCCGGCCGGGATGTCGGTCATCAGGGCCGGATCGGTGGTCAGCCGGGCGAAGTAGTGGTGGGACAGCTGCCGGGCGCGGAACGGCCGCTCGCCGAGCGTCGCGACGGCGGCGGAGCGCTCGTCGGCGGACAGGTCGGCGAGATGGCGCGGGGGCAGGCCGCGACGGGGTGCGTCGAACACGAGCGGGAGGGAGGTCATGGCACCACCAGTCTCCCACGGGATGCTTCCGACAATCATCGTTGCATCGCGATACGTTCCGATATATCGTTAGTGGCACAGGCACTACCGAGGGGAGAGCATCATGGAGCACCCGTTCGAATTCGGCGGTCACCACGACCCACGCCGGTTCCTCAAGGAACACCTGCGGGCCCGCCTGCACGGCGGCGGGTTCGACCCGCACGTCCACGAGGGACGCGGCCGGCCCGGCTTCGGCCCCGGTCCCGTTCCGCCGATCCCACCGATACCCGGTTTCGGCCCGGGATTCGGGTTCGGCTTCGACCCGAGGGTTCGCGGTCGCGGCCGGCGGGGGCACGGTCCGGGCAGGGCGCGGCGCGGCAACGTGCGCGCGGCCGTCCTGCTGCTGCTGGCCGAGCGGCCGATGCACGGCTACGAGATCATCCAGCAGATCAGCGAGCGCAGCCACGGCTGGTGGAAGCCCAGCCCGGGGTCGGTCTACCCGACGCTGCAACTGCTCGCCGACGAGGGCCTGGTCACCACGGCCGAGGAGGACGGCGGGTCCGGCAAGCGGCCGTACACGCTGACCGACGAGGGCCGGGCCGAGGCCGAGAAGCAGGGCCAGACCCCGCCGTGGGAGCAGGTCGGCGACGACGTCGACCCCAGCGACGTGCAACTGCACGACGCCCTACGGACCCTGGCCGGGGCCGCGATGCAGGTCTCCCAGGCCGGCACGCCGGAACTGCGGGAGCGGGCGACGAAGCTGCTCGTCGAGACCCGGCGCCAGCTGTACCTGCTGCTCGCCGACGCCGGCACCGCGCCCGAGGACGCCGTTCCGGAGGACTGAGCTACCGGCCCAGCAGTCCGCGCGGCCAGCGCCGGACGTGCACCCGGTAGCCGACCGGCACGGTCAGGCCGAGCGTGGCCGCGATGGCCCGCTCGGCCACCCGTGCGGAGAACTCGATGCGCAGCACGGCCTCCAGGTCGGCGCGGCAGTCGAACCGCCACTCGGTGGGCACCCGGCGGCAGGTGAACCCCTGCTCCGCGAAGAACCGGTCCACGTCGACCGGGTCGTAGCGGGGCAGGTCGGCACGCATCCACTCGCCGTACGGCGGGTACGTCACGTCCAGGTCGACGACGGCCAGCGCGCCACCCGGCCGCAGCACCCGGTCCGCCTCGGCCATGCCCGGTTCGGCGCCCCGGCCGAAGAAGTACGCCGTGCGGGCGTGCACCAGATCGGCACTGGCCGACGGCAGCGGCAGCAGTTCCGCGGTGCCGGTGAGCACCCGGACACCGGGCAGCCCGGCCACCCTGCGCTCGGCCCGCCGCACCAGTGGCGGATGCGGCTCGACACCCACCACGGAACGCGCGGTCTCCGCGAACAGCGGCAGGTGGAAGCCGTCACCGCAGCCGACGTCCACCACGTCGCGCCCGGCCCAGTCGCACTGCTCGCGCAGCACGTCCCACACCGCGCCCGCGGCGTCCTGGGCCCGGTTCTCCACCTCGTAGACGTCCGGCCAGCGCCAGATGTTGGGGCTGGGCACCACGGTGTCGCTCAGCTGGGCACCAGCACCGTCAACAGCACCCACGACGCGACCGCCGAGGGCAGCAGCGAGTCCAGGCGGTCCATCAGGCCGCCGTGGCCGGGCAGCAGGTTGCCCATGTCCTTGATGCCCAGATCACGCTTGATCAGGGACTCGACCAGGTCACCGCCGGTCGCGCACACCACGATCGCGGCGCCGAACGGCACCCCCCACCACCAGTGGCCGTGCAGCAGCAGTCGCACCGACAACGCACCGCCGACGGCGCCGACCAGTATCGACCCGGCGAAGCCCTCCCAGGACTTCTTCGGGCTGATCGACGGTGCCATCGGATGCCTGCCGAACAGCACGCCGGCCGCGTACCCGCCGGTGTCCGAGCAGACCACGGCGATCAGGAAGCACAGCACCCTGGCCGCGCCGTCGTGCGGTTCCACCAGGAGCGCGGCGAAGGACGCGAACAGCGGCACGTACGCGGTGGCGAACACGGTGGCGCTGACGTCCCGCAGGTAGCCGTCGCTGCCGCCGCGGAACCGCCACACCAGGCACGCCAGGATCGTCACCACGAACGAGCCGAGCACGCCGTCCCGCCCCCACGGCCAGGACAGCCAGACCATCGCCTGCCCGCCCACCAGGACCGGCACCAGCGGAATCTCGGTACGGCCGGACCGGCGCAGCGCACCGGCCAGTTCGTACGTGCCCACCGCGACGGCAACGGCGATCACGCCGAGGAACAGGTAGCGGATCGTCAGCAACGACACCAGCGCCAGGCCGCCCATGCCCAACCCGACCGCGATGGCCGCGCGCAGATTCCGACCGGCCCGAGACCGCTGCCGATCGGCCTCGGCCTGCTCAGCGG
>DATEPR010000335.1:0-2725 GCA_035273045.1 Pseudonocardiaceae bacterium
ACCAGATCCCGATGCGGCCCGACCTGCTCGAGGCGTTTGAGATCTCGGAGTTGGAGAAGTACTACACCGACGAAGAGCTGGCCGACCACCCAGGACGGAGAGGCTGATGAGCTACAACGCAACCCTGCGGGTATGGCGCGGCGACGAAGCCGGCGGCGGCTTGCAGGACTTCACCGTCGAGGTCAACGAGGGTGAGGTGGTCCTCGACGTCATCCACCGCCTCCAGGCCACCGAGGCCCCGGACCTGGCCGTCCGCTGGAACTGCAAGGCCGGCAAGTGCGGCTCGTGTTCGGCCGAGGTCAACGGCCGGCCGCGGCGGATGTGCATGACGCGGACGTCGACCTTCGAAGAGGACGAGACGGTCACCGTCACGCCGATGCGCACCTTCCCGGTCATCCGCGACCTGGTCACCGACGTGTCGTACAACTACGAGAAGGCGCGCGAGGTCCCGTCCTTCGACGGCGGCGACGTCAAGCCGGGCGAGTTCCGGATGCAGCAGGTCGACGTGGAGCGCAGCCAGGAGTTCCGCAAGTGCATCGAGTGCTTCCTGTGCAACAACACCTGCCACGTCATCCGCGACCACGAGGAGAACAAGGAGCACTTCGCCGGCCCGCGCTTCCTCATGCGGGTGGCCGAGCTGGAGATGCACCCGGCCGACGTGGCCGACCGGCGGCAGATCGCCCAGGAGGAGTTCGGGCTCGGCTACTGCAACATCACCAAGTGCTGCACCGAGGTCTGCCCGGAGGGCATCCACATCACCGACAACGCGCTGATCCCGATGAAGGAGCGCGTCGTCGACCGCAAGTACGACCCGCTGACCAGGATGTTCCGCCGCGGCAAGTGACGTGTCCGGCCCCGCACCGGGGCGCCCGCACGTAGCGGATTCGTCGCTGTACGGGACGTTCACCCGGTGCTTGGGGGAGGATACGGTACGTGCGGATGTTGCTGGTCGAGGACGACGACCTGCTGGTCGAGGCGTTGGTGCCCGCGCTGAGCAAGCGCGGGTTCACCGTGGACCGGCTGGCCGGGGGCCGCTACGTCCTCGACCGGCTGGTCGGCGTCGACGTCGTCCTGCTGGACGTCAAGCTGCCCGACGCGGACGGCGTCGAGCTGTGCCGGCGCATCCGGGCGATCAGCGACGTGCCGATCATCGTGGTCTCGGCGGCCGGCGAGGTGTCCGACCGGATCCTCGGCCTGCACGCCGGCGCCGACGACTACGTCGTGAAGCCCTACGACGAGGGCGAGCTGGTGGCGCGCGTGCACGCCGTGCTGCGGCGCGGCGGTGGCGCCCACCCGCCGGTCGGCACGGACGGCGAGGTCATCTGGGTGGGTGACGTGGAGATCCACCTGAGCCGCCGCCAGGTGATGGTCGCCGGCCGGCCGGCCGCGTTGTCCCGCAAGCAGTTCCAGTTGCTGGCCCTGGTCGCGCAGGCCGGTGGCGCGGTGTGCACGCGGGAGCGGCTGGTGTCGGAGGTGTGGCCGGAGTTCGCGCCCGGCCGGGACGCCGAACTGGACGAGCAGGTCCACGCGCTGCGGGCGGTGATGGGCCGCCCGTGGGTGGTGGAGACCGTGCACGACGTGGGGTACCGCCTGGGCAGGCCGCCCGCCAAGCCGGCCCGCTGAGGAGGCGGCGGTGCGTACCCGGCTGCTCGCCGTCGTCACGTCGCTGGTGGTGCTCGTCGTGGTCGGGCTCGGCGCGCCGCTGGCGTTGAGCGTGGCCAGCAGCGAGAGCCAGCAACTGTTCCTGGACCGGCTGACCGACACGGAGAGCTTCGCGTCCATGGCGCAGCAGTCGCTGTCCTCCGGCGACTTCCTCACGCTGGGCAACGAACTGGTGCGCTACCAGGAGGTCTACGGCATCCAGGCGGCCGTGGTGGACACCAGCGAACGGCTGCGGGCCCACTCGGTCACGGCCGTCGACCTGACCGACCCGGACGTGCACGCCGCGGTGCAGGCGGCGCTGGCCGGCCAGTCGCCGCACCAGAGCGCCACCGTGCTGCCGTGGCACCACACGCCGCTGGTGGTCGCCGAACCGGTGCTGCTGGGCGGTGAACTGCGCGGTGCCGCAATCACGGTGTCGGGCACCGGGCACGTGCGGGACGTGATCCTCGGCTGGTGGGGCGCGTTGGCGGGCGGCGCGATCGTCGCCATCGCGCTGGCCGTGCTGGCGGCGCTGCCGGTGGTGCGCTGGGTGCTGCGGCCGTTGCGGCGCCTGGACGACGCCACCGCGCACCTGGGTGCCGCGGTGGTGAAGGGCGAGGACGTCGACCCGGCCGGCATCCGGGGTGGCCCACCGGAACTGCGCAGGCTGTCCGAGTCCTTCGACCGGCTCGCCACCACCGTCACCCGGACGCTGGCCGCGCAGCGCGCGTTCGTCGCGGACGCGTCGCACCAGCTGCGCAACCCGTTGACGGCGTTGCGGTTGCGTCTGGGCAACCTGTCCGGCCACCTGCACCCGGAGGCCGAGGAACAGCACGCGGCCGCGATCGCCGAGGCCGACCGGCTGGGCCGCATCCTGGACGAGCTGCTGGCCATGGCGCGCGCCGAGTCCGGTGCGGTGGAACCGGTCGAGGTCGACGTGGACCAGGTGGTGAAGCAGCGGGTGGCCGGCTGGCAGGTCGTCGCGGCGAACCGGAACGTGTCGATCGTGCTGGCCGGCGAACCGGGCGGGGCCGCGCTGGCGCCGCCGCGTGGCCTGGAGGCGATCCTGGACGCGCTGCTGGAG
>DATEPR010000336.1:0-6483 GCA_035273045.1 Pseudonocardiaceae bacterium
TGACCGCCGGCCGGCTGCTGGCCGGGGTCGCGTCGGGTGCGGCGTTCGGTCCCGGGACGGCGTGGGTCAAGGAGTTGTCGGCTCCGGGAACCGGCGCGCGGCGGGCGGTCATCGGGCTGTCCGCCGGGTTCGGTGGCGGACCGCTGGTGGCCGGCGTGCTGGCCCAGTGGCTGCCGCTGCCCACCGTGTTGCCGTACCTGGTGCACATCGGGTTGATGGCGGTAATCATCCCGTTGGCGTGGCACGCACCGGAAACCGTGCCACCGGAGGTGCCGGGCAGGCGGGGTGAGTTGCGTGCGGCGCTGCGGCGTCCGGAGTTCCGGTACCAGGTCGCACCGGCGGCGCCGCTGGTGTTCGGGGTGCCGACGGTGAGTTTCGCCGTGCTGCCCGGCCTGCTGCGGCTGCACGGGCTCGGCGCGGTGGTCGCCGGTGCGCTCGCCGGCCTGACGCTGGGCACCGGCGTCGTAGTGCAGCCGCTGGCCCGCCGGCTGGACCAGCGCCGGCCCGGCTCCAGCCACTACGCCGGAATCGCCCTCGCCGCAACGGGTTTCGTGCTGGGCGCGGTCGCCGTCCACTGGGCGGTGCCGGAACTGCTGGTGCCGACCGCGATCGTGCTGGGCGGCTGCTACGGCATGTTGCTGGTGGCCGGCCTGAGCACGGTGGAACGGTTGGCGGCACCCGAGGACCTGGCCAGTGTCACCGCGGTGTTCTACTGCCTGACGTACGTCGGTTTCGCCGCGCCGTACGTCGTCACGGCCATCGCGCCCGTCGTGCCGCCGCCGGTCACGCTCCTGATCGCGGCGGCATTCGCCGCGGTCCTGATACCGGTGACGGCGTTGAGCACAGTACCGTTGAGGCGTTCGACTTCCGACGAACGGTGGAGGTGACGGGTGGGACGCCTGGACGTGCGGATTCCGACCGCGGACGGACACAGCAACGGAACGCTGCACCTGCCGGACGGCGACGGCCCATGGCCGGGTGTGCTGATGTTCCCGGACGCGGGCGGGCAGCGGGAGACGTTCCGGCAGATGGGCGACCAGCTCGCCGGCATGGGGTACGTGACGCTCATTCCGGACATCTACTACCGGGCCGGCGACTGGGCGCCGTTCGACGTGGCCACCCTGTTCAGCGATCCCGGCGAGCGGGCCAGGCTGGGCACCCTCACCCGGGACCTGACCAACGCCAACATCGTCGCCGACGCCGGTGCCTACGCCCGGTTCCTGCTGGCCAGGCCGGAGGTGAGCGGGTCGGCGATCGGCACGACCGGCTACTGCCTCGGCGGGCGCATGTCGCTGGTCGCGGCGACCGGGCTCGGCGACACCATCGCGGCGGCCGCGTCGTTCCACGGTGGCGGGCTGGCCGTCGAGGACAACGAGTCGAGCCCGCACCTGGCCGCCGCCGGCATCGCCGCCGCGGTGTACGTGGCGGGCGCGAAGGACGACAACTCGTTCACGACGGAACAGGCCGGCCTGCTGGAACGCGCGCTCACCGACGCGAACGTCACGCACACGGTCGAGTTCTACCCGGCCCACCACGGTTTCGCCGTGCCGGACAACCCGACGTACGACGTGGCGGCGGCGTCCCGCCACTGGGACGCCCTGGGCAGCCTCTACGGCGACCACCTGGCTGGCGGCGCGTAAGCCGCCTCAGCCGCCGACCGGGGACAGCGGTCAGATCACGCCGCGCGCCGCCAGCGCGGTCATTTCGTGCTCGTTGATGCCCAGCAGGCCGCCGTACACGTCGGCGTTGTGCTCGCCGAGCGCCGGGCCGACATGGCGGACCCGGCCCGGTGTGTCGCTCAGTCGCGGAAACACGTTGTGCATCGGCAGTTCGCCGAAATCGGGGTGGGCGAGGCGGACGATGGCGTCCCTGGCCTTGAAGTGCGGGTCGGCGAACATGTCCCGCGCGGTGTAGATGCGCCCTGCGGGGACACCGGCGTCGTGCAGCAGGGCCAGCAGGTCGTCGGTGGCCATGCCGGCGGTCCAGTCCGCGATCTCCTCGTCCAGTTCGGCCATGTTGGCGCCGCGTGCCGCGTGCGACGAGTAGCGCTCGTCGGTGGCCAGGTCCGGCCGGCCCATCGCGGTGGTCAGCCGGCCGAACACGGCGTCCTGGTTGGCCGCGATCAGCACCAGTTCGCCGCCCAGCGTCGGGTAGACGTTGCTGGGCGCGACGTTCGGCAGCACCGATCCGGTGCGCTCGCGCTGGTAGCCACCGATCTCCCACTCCGGCAGCAGCGACTCCATCATGGCCAGCACGGCCTCGTAGATCGCGGAGTCGACGACCTGGCCGCGACCGCTGGTGGCGCGGTGGTGGATCGCGGCGAGCGCGCCGACGGTGGCGAACACGGCGGCCAGCGAGTCCCCGAGGGAGATGCCGGCGCGGGTCGGCGGGTTGGCCGGATCGCCCATCACGTAACGGATCCCGCCCATCGCCTCGCCGACCGAGCCGAAGCCGGCACGCGAAGCGTACGGCCCGGTCTGGCCGTAGCCGGTGACCCGCACCAGAACCAGCCCGGGATTGGTGGCGGACAGCCGGTCGTAGCCCATGCCCCAGCGTTCCAGGGTGCCCGGCCGGAAGTTCTCCACGACGATGTCGGCGCGGTCGATGATGCGGCGGGCCAGGTCCTGGCCCTCCGGGTCGCGCAGGTCGCACGTCACCGACTTCTTGTTGCGCGCCACCACCGGCCACCACAGCGACTTGCCGTGCGGCTTCTCCCGCCCCCACTGGCGCATCGGGTCGCCCGTGCCGGGCGCCTCCAGTTTGATCACCTCGGCGCCGAAGTCGCCGAGCAACTGCCCGCAGAACGGCCCGGCGAGCAGTTGGCCCATCTCGACGACACGCAGGTCGGCCAGCGGTCCGGCGGATGACATGGCTACCTCGATTCGGTTTCGCTGGCCGCCGCCCGCAACAGGACGGCCTTGGCGGCGAGCACGTGCGACCGCATCACCGACCGCGCCCACAGCCCGTCGCCGGCACGCAGCGCCGCGACCAGTTCGCGGTGATGGGCGCAGCTGCGGGCCAGGTCGTCCGGCGAGTACCGGTGGAACGTGCGCACCACAAGGGGAAGCTGGACGACGGCGTTGAGCATGGTGACCAGGCGGGTGCTCCCGGCAGCCGCCCGCACCAGGCCGTGGAACTCGGCGTTCAGTTCGGCGACCCGGTCCAGGTCCTGGCCGGCGCCGGGACCGGCGGCCGCCTCGATCAGCTCGCACAGTCCGGTCATGCGGTCGGTGTCCTCGGACCCGATCCGGCTGGCCGCGCGGTCCGCCGCGAACGCCTCCAGCATGGCGCGCAGGTCGTAGATCTCCTCCAGGTCGGCCGCCGTCCACGCGGTGACCCGGGCGCCGCGGTGCGGCAGCACCTCGACCAGGCCCTCCATCTCCAACTGGCGCAGCGCCTCGCGAACCGGGGTGCGGCTGGTCTCGGTCAGCTCGGCCAGTTCGGCCTCGCCGAGGCGCACACCGGGCGTGTGCCGACCGGTGAGGATGCCCTCCCTGATCAGGGAGTAGGCGTGGTCGACGGCTCGTACCACCAGGCACCTCCAGGCGCTGATTGCACGCAATCTAAACGGCCTTCTCCTATTGACACAAGAGTTGGCCCAGGTGAACGCTGAACTCGCGACAGACTTGCATACAAGTGGAGGTCTGGTGGCCCAGGTCGACATCGTCGAGGTGGCCCCGAGGGACGGGCTGCAGAACGAGGACGTGCCGCTGTCCGTCGAGGACAGGATCGGGCTGATCGAGCGGGCCGTGGCCGCCGGGCTGCGCCGGATCGAGGCGGTCAGCTTCGTCAACCCGAAACGGGTGCCACGGATGGCCGGCGCCGAGGAGGTCATGGCCGGCGTGCCGCGCGCCGGCGGCGTCTCCTACGCCGGGCTGGTGCTCAACCAGCGCGGGCTGGACCGGGCACTGGCCGCCGGTGTGGACGAGATCAACGTCGTCGTGGTGGCCACCGACGAGTTCAGCAGGCGCAACCAGGGCTGCACGGTCGACGAGGGCGTCGCGGCGTGGGAACGGATCGCGGCCGACGCGCACGCGGCCGGCGTGTTCGCCAGTGTCACGGTGGCGGCGGCGTTCGGGTGCCCGTTCGAGGGTGAGGTGCCGGCCGGCCGGGTGCTGGAACTGGTGCGCCGGGTCGCGGCCGCCGGGCCGGACGAGATCGCGCTGGCCGACACCATCGGCGTCGGCGTGCCGGCCCAGGTGCGGACGCTGCTGCGCGGTGCCGCCGGGAACGCGCCCGGCGTGCCGCTGCGCTGCCACTTCCACAACACGCGCAACACCGGGTACGCCAACGCGAGCGCCGCCCTGGACTGCGGCGTGGCCGCGCTGGACGCCAGCATCGGCGGCGTCGGCGGCTGCCCGTTCGCGCCCGCCGCGACCGGCAACATCGCCACCGAGGATTTACTGTACACATTGGACCGAAGTGAGATCGCCACCGGGGCCCGGCTCACCGACGTGATCGACACGGCGGCCTGGCTGGCCGGCCGGCTCGGCAAACCCACCCCGGCACTGCTCGGCCGCGCCGGACCGTTCCCCTGACCGTCACGACTCGGCGACGAACTGGTACACGCGGTGGCCGGCGAGCTTGGCCAGATTGTTCAGCTCGGTGGTCCGGGCGGCCGGCGCCAGGACCAGCGGGTAGTAGTCCGCATCGATGTCCAGCGCGCTGAGGCCGACGCCCACGGGCCGCAGGTGTTCGGCCGTGATCCGCAGGAACTCGTCGGTCCGCGCGTGGAACTCGGTGTCGGCGGCCCACTCCCAGGCGTCCGGTGGGCTGGACCGCAGCGCGCGGAGCTGGCGCACCACCTCGTCCGGTTTCTCCCGCCGGTCCACCTCGGCGACCAGGCCGTGCTCGTGCAGCGCCTCGACCAGCGCGAGCCACGGCAGCAGCCGGACCGGCGCGGTGCCGGGGTGCTGCTTCAGGTAGCCGGCGGGATCGTCGTGGGCCGCGGCCACCCGGCGGGCCACTTCCGGCTGGTCCGGCGCGAGCAGTCCGGCGATCGCGACCAGGCCGTCGCGGGCGGTCATCGGCACGCTGCCCTCCTGGGGTGGGATGCTCGCCGGCAGCGTACTGACGACAGGCGACACACCCGGCAGGTGAACATGGCGATCAGGGCCGTCGTGTTCGACATCGGAGGCGTGCTGGAGATCGTGCCGGACATGGACTTCGACCGGCGCTGGGAGGCCAGGCTCGGGCTGCCCGACGGCGAGATCGGCAGGCGACTGGCCGACATGTGGCTCGGCGGGTCCGTCGGCACGGTCACCGAACAGGCAGTGCACCGGGCGGTCCAGGACCGGCTCGGCCTGCCCGCCGAGCGAGCCGGCGCACTGCTGGCCGACATGTGGGAGCAGTACCTCGGCGTGGCGAACGGCGAACTGATCGAGTACGCGGGCCGGCTGCGCCCGCGCTACCGCACCGGCATCCTGAGCAACAGCTTCGTCGGCGCGCGGGAACGCGAACAGGACCGGTACGGCTTCGCCGACCTGGTGGACGACGTCGTCTACTCGCACGAGATCGGCATGAGCAAACCCGATCCCCGGGTCTACCGGCTGGCCTGTGCCCGGCTCGGCGTCCGGCCGCACGAGACGGTCTTCGTCGACGACGCGGAACCCAACGTCGTCGCCGCCCGCGCGACCGGCTGCCACACCGTCCACTTCCGGGACAACGCCCAGGCGATCGCGGCGATCGAGGCCGCCCTGTCGGGATAGTCAGTGCATCTGGGGCACGTAGGAGATGCCGACGATGGCGCCCTCCGGACTCTGCAACCGGGCCACCGTCTGGCCCCACGGCTCGGTCCGCGCGTCGTGCAGCAGGGTGTGGCCGCCCTCCTGGAGTTCCCGGGCCGCCGCGGCGACGCCGTCCGGGTCGTCGACGTCGAACTCGATGCTGACCTGCGGCACGGGCCGGTCGGCCGGCCACGAGTCGGTGCCGAAGCAGGCCTGGGCCGCCTGGCTCAGCGGCCACACGCCGAAATGCTTGCTGCCGGCGATCTCCTCGCTGGCGAAGTAGTCACCGTCGAGCGGCTTGAGCGGCAGCCCGATGGCGTCCATGTACAGCTTGCGGCTGGCCGCCGGATCCGGGGCGATGACGCTGACACTCGCGATGAACCGCACGTTCACGACGAACTCCTTCCGTCCGATGAGTACGGCCCAGCATCGGTCACCCGCGGTCGGGCCGTCTTGTACGTTCCGGCCACTGTCGGGGGTGGGTGTCAGACTGGGGTGGTGTTGCGGCGGCTGCCCGACGACGAGGCGCTGGCGCCGGCGGCCGAGGTGCGCGCCCGGCGGCCGGCCGATCCCGCGTTGGGGGACGTGGTCGGCTGGCTGTGGGTGACCAGGGTGCCCGACGCGGTGCGGGTGCTGCGGGTGCTCCCGGACGCCGCCACCGACCTGGTGTTCACCGGTGCACGCCTGCACGTCGCCGGCCCGGACACCACCGCGTGCCTGGAGTCGTTGCCGCGCGACGCCATGGTGCTGGGCTGCC
>DATEPR010000337.1:0-2407 GCA_035273045.1 Pseudonocardiaceae bacterium
GCAACGTCGTGGACATGGTGGCCCGCCTGAAGCGCGAGCTGGGCGACACGGTCGACGTGATCGGCGGCAACGTCGCCACCCGCGCCGGTGCGCAGGCGCTGGTCGAGGCCGGTGCGGACGCGGTGAAGGTGGGCGTCGGCCCCGGTTCGATCTGCACCACGCGGGTCGTCGCGGGCGTGGGCGTGCCGCAGATCAGCGCCATCTACGAGGCCGACCAGGCGTGCCGGCCGCACGACGTGCCGGTGATCGGCGACGGCGGCATCCAGCACTCCGGGGACATCGCGAAGGCGATCGCCGCGGGCGCCAGCTCCGTCATGCTGGGCAGCCTGCTGTCCGGCACCGCCGAGTCGCCGGGGGACCTGATCCTGGTCAACGGCAAGCAGTTCAAGACCTACCGCGGCATGGGCTCGCTGGGCGCCATGCGCAACCGCGGCGACGGCAAGTCCTACTCGCGCGACCGCTACGCCCAGGATGACGTCCTCTCCGAGGACAAGCTGGTGCCCGAGGGCATCGAGGGCCGGGTGCCGTTCCGCGGCCCGCTGGCCACCGTGGTGCACCAACTGGTCGGCGGCCTGCGGATGGGCATGGGCTACGTTGGCGCCGCGACGATCCCGCAGCTGCAGGAGGCATCGCTGGTGCGGATCACCGCCGCCGGGCTCAAGGAGAGCCACCCGCACGACATCACGATGACCGTGGAAGCACCGAACTACACCATTTCGCGCTGACCCCGGCGCACCGGTAAGGACCAGGAAGGGACGCCGTGCGCGACCTTGTCGAGATCGGGATGGGTCGCACCGCCCGGCCGGCCTACGAACTGGACGACATCGAGATCGTGCCGTCCAGGCGGACCCGTTCGTCCCAGCTGGTGTCCACCGCGTGGCAGATCGACGCCTACCGGTTCGACATCCCGCTGATCACGCACCCCACCGACGCGATCGTGTCGCCGGACTCCGCGGTGACGATCGGCCGGCTGGGCGGGCTCGGCGTGCTGAACGCCGAGGGCCTGTGGGCTCGGCACACCAACGTCGCGGAGGCTTTGGACCGGCTCGCGTCGGCCGCCGACGAGACCACCGATCCCGCCGTGCTGGTGCGGATGCTGCAGGAGCTGCACACCGCGCCGATCCAGCCCGACCTGCTGGCCGAGTCGATCAAGCGGATGCGCGAGTCCGGGGTCACGGTGGCCGCGCGGGTGAGCCCGCAACGGGCCGGCGAGCTGACCCCCGACCTGCTGGCCGCGGGCGTGGAGATCCTGGTCGTGCAGGGCACCATCGTGTCGGCGGAGCACGTGGCCACCGAGGGCGAGGAGCCGTTGAACCTCAAGCGGTTCATCGCCGACCTGGACGTGCCGGTGATCGCCGGCGGGGTGGCCGACTACCGCACCGCCATGCACCTGATGCGCACCGGCGCGGCGGGCGTGCTCGTCGGGCACGGCCACAGTTTCGGCGTGACCAGCACGGACGCGGTGCTGGGCATCGGCGTGCCGATGGCCACGGCGATCGTGGACGCGGCCGCCGCGCGCCGCGACTACCTGGACGAGACGGGCGGCCGCTACGTGCACGTGATCGCCGACGGCGGCGTGAACGTCAGCGGCGACGTGGCCAAGGCGATCGCGTGCGGTGCGGACGCGGTGATGCTCGGCGAGCCGCTGTCGGTGGCCGCCGACTCGCCCGGCCGGGGCCTGTACTGGACGGCCGCCGCCGCCCACCCGTCGCTGCCGCGCAGCCGGGTGCAGCCGGGCCTGGAGCCGGACCAGCCGCTGGACCTGAGGACGCTGCTGTTCGGGCCGGCCAGCGACCCGGACGGCCGGGTGAACCTGTTCGGCGCGTTGCGCCGGGCCATGGCGAAGACCGGTTACTCCGACCTCAAGGAGTTCCAGCGGGTCGGGCTCACCGTCCGCGTGTAGAACTTACTACCGGTCAGAAACATCGGCCGATAGGCTGCGCTACATGAGCGACTACGACGTGCTGGTCGTCGGATCCGGCTTCGGCGGCAGCGTCGCCGCGCTCCGGCTCACCGAGAAGGGCTACCGGGTCGCAGTGGCCGAGGCCGGTCGCCGGTTCGCCGACGACGAGTTCGCCCGCACCTCGTGGGACCTGCGCCGCTACCTGTGGGCGCCCGCGATCGGCTGCTTCGGCATCCAGCGCATCCACTTGCTCAACGACGTGGTCGTGCTCGCGGGGGCGGGGGTCGGCGGCGGGTCGCTCAACTACGCCAACACGCTGTACCGGCCGCTGCCGCGGTTCTACGCCGACCGGCAGTGGGCCCACATCACCGACTGGGCCGACGAGCTGGCGCCCTACTACGACCAGGCCATCGCCATGCTCGGCGTCGTCACCAACCCCAGCGTGACACCGTCCGACGAGGTGATGCGCCGGGTCGCCGCCGACATGGGCATCGCCGACACGTA
>DATEPR010000338.1:0-8913 GCA_035273045.1 Pseudonocardiaceae bacterium
CCATCCTCCCGCACCAGCGTGGCCGTTAGCCCCAGTCGCCGCTTTGCCTGTATCTCGGCGGTGACGCGAAAGACCGGCGCGGGCAGCAGGTGCACCTCGTCGTAGATGATCAATCCCCAGTCCCGGGTGTCGAACAGATCCAGGTGCCGGTACTCGCCCTTGGTCTTGCGGGTGATCACCTGGTAGGTGGCGATGGTGACCGGCCGGACCTCCTTGCGCTCGCCGGAGTACTCGCCGATCTCGTCCTCGGTCAGCGACGTCCTCGCGACCAGTTCGCGCTTCCACTGCCGGCCGGCGACGGTGTTGGTGACCAGGATCAGCGTGGTCGCCTCGGCCCTGGCCATCGCGGCCGCGCCGACCAACGTCTTGCCGGCACCGCAGGGCAGCACGACCACGCCGGACCCGCCGGCCCAGAACGTGTCGGCCGCGGCCCGCTGGTAGTCGCGCAGGTGCCAGTCGTTCTCGACCAGCGCGATGTCGTGGTGCTCGCCGTCGACGTAACCGGCCAGGTCCTCGGCCGGCCAGCCGACCTTGAGCAGCAGTTGCTTGAGCCGGCCGCGCTCGCTGGGGTGGACGACGACGCTGTCCTCGTCGATCCGCTGGCCCAGCATCGGCGCGATCTTCTTGTGCCGCAGCACTTCTTCCAGTACGGCCCGGTCGGTGGTGTTCATCACCAGGCCGTGGGCCGGGTCGTTGGCCAGGATGAGCCGGCCGAACCGGGCCATCGTGTCCACGACGTCGACCAGCAGCGGCTGCGGCACCGGGTAGCGCGAGTAGGTGACCAGCGCGTCGACGACCTGCTCGGCGTCGTGTCCCGCGGCCCTGGCGTTCCACAGGGCCAGCGGGGTGACGCGGTAGGTGTGCACGTGTTCCGGTGCCCGCTCCAGCTCGGCGAACGGCGCGATCGCGGTGCGCGTCTCGTCCGCGAGCGGGTGGTCCACCTCCAGCAGCAGGGTCTTGTCGGACTGGACGATCAGGGGTCCGTCGGACACGTGTGCTCCTCCCGTGACAGCTCGGTGTCCAGTGTGCCAACGCCGCCGGGGGCCGGGCTGTTCCGGGCTCAGTGCCTGAGCAGCCGGGCGACCTCGCTGCGCAGCCGGACGAACTCGTCCGACGCCCGGGTGCTGATCTGGTCGCGGTCGCGCGGCAGGTCGACCTTGATGGTGTCCACCACGGTGGTGGGCGCGTCGGACAGCACCAGCACGCGGTCGGCGAGGTAGACGGCCTCGTCGATGTCGTGGGTGACCAGCAGGATGGTCATGTCGTGCTCGGCGCGCACCCGCAGCACCAGGTCCTCCAGCTCGCCCCTGGTCTGCGCGTCCACCGACGCGAACGGCTCGTCCATCAGCATCAGCGCCGGGCGGTAGGCCAGTGCCCGGGCGATCGACACCCGCTGCTGCATCCCGCCGGACAGTTGCCACGGGTACTTGCGGCCGGCGCCGTCCAGGCCGACCCAGGTCAGCGCCTCACGCGCCCGCTCCCGGCGCTCCGCCTTGCTCAGTGGGCCGCCGCGCAGCGGGAACTCGACGTTGCCGGTCACGTTCAGCCACGGGAACAGCGACCGGCTGTAGTCCTGGAACACGACGGCGAGTTCGCCGGGCACGCCGGTGATGCGGGCGCCCTTGAGCTGGATGTCGCCCCTGGTCGGCCGGTGCAGGCCGGCGATGGCCTTGAGCAGGGTGGACTTGCCGCAGCCGGACGGGCCGACTACGCACACGATCTCGCCCGCGTCGACGTGGAAGGACACCGCGCGGATGGCGACATGCGCTCGGGTGCCGGCCCCATAGGTGTGGCCCAGCTCGGTCACTTCCAACATGGCTGGCCGATCCTTCCGACCGCGGAAACCGTGGATGCGGGCAAGAGCCTACCCGCGAACCGGTACCAGGTGACGAGACCGGCATCACGCGCCGGTCGGCCCGGTGACCGCGCAGCCGAACCGCCGGAAAGGACGGACGCCAGGACGCCGGCGCTACCAATGCGTACATCGGTGTCCGGTCGACTGTGCACATTCGACCGCCGCCGGCGTGCCGTGACGGGCGCGTCCGGCCAGCCACCCGCCGTTGCCGCGCAAGGTAAAGGGTCATCACGACAGGGTCACGCGGAAATGGCGGGGCGCGCATTGCCGGTGTCGAAGGAATGCCGGAGGAATGGTCCTCCGGCCATTTCCGTGCCTTTTGTGGGCGACGGTCCGGTCAGTCCGCCGACCAGATCGGGTACGCCGGTCGGCCGGCATGGTTGGGCCGATCGGACCACTCCATGTCATGGGATTCGGACCGTCCTGTTGTTTACAATCATTTCACCTGGTGAGCGGCCCTCGGGCGGGATCATGGCCGTGGTGCCTGCGTCGTACCCGCAGCGTGATGGTCGGACCACTCAGGGTGGGCAACTGGGGCATATCGCCTGCCAGATCGGTTGCTCCGAGTAAGCAATCGAAGCTGCTACACCCCGGGAGTGGCTTTCTGGAGACGAAGATGCCATGCTCTTGCGGTCGTGTGGCACGGAGCGTGTCTTACCCGCCTGGTTTTACCCTCGATGGGCTGACATTCTCAGTGACATTCGATACCTTCTTGTGCGCGCGAGTGGGGGGCATCGGAGCTACCTGGCTACGACCGTCGTCGCGGAGAGGTGACAGGTGAAGGAGTGACCAGATGAGCGGGGCCGCCCGCGTCGCGTGGCCTGCCGACAGCACCGTCGGCCAACGGCGCGACCCAGCCGTCTCCGTCCTGGCCGTGGCAACCCCTCACGCTGCGCCCCGCGCCACCCGCCTCGGCCCGGCCCGTCGTGGTCGGCTCGCGCACGTGACCCTGGTGAGGCCGGCCCCCGTCGCGCTGTCGTCCGACGCGGGTGCCGCGGCCGGTGAGGTGTCCGGTTCGGCCGGCGTCGCAACTGCGGGAGTGTGCTAGGGGTGCCAGGACGTACTCGGCAGGGCGTGACGATCGCGCCCGTACAGGCTGGTCGCAGCCGGCAGCGCACCGGGGAGGGAGTGACCCCGACCGGTGTCGGTCCGCTGCCACCCGTGCCACCGAACCAGCCGACCGGCCGGCGCACCGGCAAGTGGCGGCTGAGCAACTGGCGACTGCGCTGGAAGCTGCTGATCGTCCTGCTGGTCCCGTTGCTCACCGCGCTCGGACTTGGCGCGCTGCGCGTGTCCAGCCAGCTGCAGAACGCCAGCGTCTACGACAAGATCAGCGACCAGATCGCCCTGGCCAGCTCGCTGGACGAGGTGCTGGACCAGGTGGAGAAGGAGCGCGAGCAGGTCACCCTGTTCGTCACCTCCGGCGGCACCGCGGGCAGCCCGCCCGGTGGCACGTCCACCGCCCAGTCCGACGCGGCCGTGCTCGCCTTCCGCCAGCAGGCGGCCAAGATCGGTAACGTCGATCAGGCCACCCAGACGGCCGTCACCAACGCGACCAACGCGGTCAACGGGCTGGACTCGCTGCGCTCCTTCGCCAAGGGCACCAAGTTCCCCGAGATCCTCGTCCTGGGCGGCTACAACCAGGTCATCGACACTCTGGTGCAGAGCACCCAACTGGTCAGCACCGGCGCCCCGGACAACCGGATCAGCCAGCTCGCCAACGGCCTGTTCGACATCCGCAACGCCAAGAAGGAATACACCCTGGCCAACGCCATCCTGATGATGACGGTGACCCCGGTGCGCGGCCCGGACGGCGTGACCACCCCGGGCTGGCAGTTCCTGCCCGGCACGGAGAGCCAGCTGAACGCGGCGGAGGCCGAGTTCGAGACGTCGATCAACTCGTACAACGACACGGTCTCCCCGGCCGACCGGCAGATGTTCGAGGACACGGTGACCGGCCCGGACGTGGACACCCGCGCCCAGCTGCTCGCCCTGATCCAGACCCGGGCCGACGGCAATCTCGGCCCGCCGCCGGCCAATCTGCTCAGCGTCCAGCCGACCACCGTGCAGCAGTCCGGTGACGGCGCGGCCACCCTGCTGGAGCGCGCCGAGGAGAAACTGGACGACGAACTCCAGGCGGTCACCAGCAACCTGGCCACGCAGGCCAAGGACCAGGCCATCCGGGACGGGGGCATCCTGGCCGCCGCGCTGCTGATCGCGTTCCTGGTCACCCTGCTGGTGGCCCGCTCGCTGGTCCAGTCGCTGCGCCGGCTGCGGTCGGGCGCCCTGGAGGTCGCGCGCACCAAGCTGCCGCAGTCGGTCCAGCGGATCCTGGCCGACCCGGACCCCATCAAGGCGTCCAACAAGGCCGTCGAACCGGTGCCGGTGTTCACCGCCGACGAGATCGGCGAGGTGGCGCGGTCGTTCGACGTCGTCCACGGGCAGGCCGTCCGGCTGGCCGCCGAGCAGGCGGTCCTGCGCGACAACGTCAACGCGATCTTCATCAACCTGTCCCGCCGCAGCCAGACGCTGGTGGAACGCCAGCTCGCGTTGATCGACCGGTTGGAGAAGGACGAGCAGGACCCCGACCAGTTGGCCAACCTGTTCGAACTGGACCACCTGGCCACCCGGATGCGGCGCAACTCCGAGTCGCTGCTGGTGCTCTCCGGCAGCGGCCTGGCCAAGCGGATGAGCCGGCCGGTGCCGATCGGCGAACTCGTCGGCGCCGCCGTGTCCGAGGTGGAGCAGTACGCCCGCATCGACGTGGGCGCGCCGCCGGCCGCATCGGTGCTCGGCCGCGTGGTCAACGACCTCATCCACCTGATCGCCGAGCTGCTGGACAACGCCACCTCGTACTCCGAGCCCAACACCAGGGTCAGCGTCCGGATCGCCAGGACCCGGTCCCGGGAACTGGCCATCCAGATCACCGACCGCGGCGTCGGCATGACCGAGGACGACGTCCGGCTGGCCAACGAACGGCTGGCCAACCCGCCGGACATCGACGTCGGCGTGACCCGCCGGATGGGCCTGTACGTGGTGGCGCGGCTGGCCCGCCGGCACAACATCCGGGTCAAGCTGCGCGCCAACGAGGACATCGACGGCGGCACCGTCGCGCTGATCGTCATTCCGGAGGACCTGGTCCACCGGCCCGGCGAGGAACCCGGCGGCTCCATCGGCTCGCTGGACAACCTGTCGCCGATCACCACCAGCCAGCCCAACCAGGCGGGCCGGTCCGGCATCCTGGAACCGTTCACTCCGGACAGTGAGCTGGCCGGTGCGGCCAGCGCGGCCGCCGGCATCGCGGGCGCGTTCGGCGTGGCGTCCGGCCGGCGAGACGAGAACGGCACCAACGGCCGTACCACCACCGGCGTCGGCCGGCTCCCCGCGCTGTCCGACGACTCGGACGAACTGGAGCCCACGTCGTTCTGGGCCAGCGACTTCGAGCAGTCCGGCAGCCTGGACGCCGCCGACGCGGACCGCCCGGTGGCGAGCAACTCGGACTCCCTCTGGGAGGCCCACACGTCGGCCGACGCCATGCCGGTCGACCCGAGCGACCGCAGCTGGCAGCCGGAGCCGACCAACGGCTCCCGGCCCGACGTGGACGCCCCCACCGAGCGGCTGCCCATCTACGAAGCCGTGCTGTCCCAATGGTTCCGGGCCGACGAGGTGGCCGACGAGTCCAGCCGGGACAACGGCTACGCGCACCAGGACGTCCCGGAGGAACCGCCGGCTCCGACCAAGACCGAGATCGGCGGGCTCCCCACCCGGGTGCCCGGCCGGGCGGCCGCCGCGGCCGGTTTCGGACTGTCCAGCCGGCTGTCCGGGTCGGAGGGCAACGGCCGGACCGGCAACGGGGTGGCGGCCACGGCGACCAACGGCAGCGGCTCCGACGGCGACGCGGGGTGGCACAGTCCGGCCGACGAGGGCTGGCAGCGGGCCGAGGCCCTGCTCACGCCCGTGTCCGAGGTCACCACGGCCGGCCTGCCCAAGCGGGTGCCGAAGGCGCACCTGGTGCCCGGTTCCGCCGGGCCACGGTCCGAACCGGAACCGGCCGCCCAGGGCGGCGACGGCGCCAACACCCAGACCACCCTCGCACCACCAGTGCTGCCGCCGCGGACCGCGGACGCGGTCCGCGGTCGGATGTCCAGTTTCCAGCAGGGACTACGTCGTGGTCGCCATGAGCTGATCGAGGCATACTCTGGCGGGGCTTCCCATCCATCCGCGCATCGTGCCGACGAGGAGCAGGAGTGACAGCGTCCGTTCAGCAGCCAGGTAGTTTCGGCTGGCTCATCACCGACTTCGTACGTCGAGTGCCCGGCGTCGCGCACGCAGTGGTCGTCTCGGCGGACGGTCTGCTGCTCGCCGGCTCGCAGGGGCTGCCGCGCGACCGGGCCGAACAACTGTCCGCGGTGGCCTCCGGGCTGGTCAGCCTCACCCAGGGTGCGGCTCGCTGCTTCGAGGCCGGCGCGGTCAACCAGACCGTGGTCGAGATGGACCGGGGCTACCTGTTCCTGATGTCCATCAGCGACGGTTCGTGCCTCGGCGTGCTCGCCGCGCCCAACTGCGACATCGGCCTGGTCGCCTACGAGATGACTCTGCTGGTGGAACGGGTCGGTCAGCAGATGACGCCTGAGCTGCGCGCGCAACTCCAGGGCGCCACACGTCGATGACAAGCCGACCTCACAGGTGACAGACCGGCGGTGACACGATGAGTCCTGAACGTGCCCGGCGCGACGAGCGCGTCGGTGACCGGTTCGACTATCGGCGTTGGGCTGCGGACGGGTTTCATCTCTATGACGACGGGTACGACGACCGCCGGGACGGCGATGGGCGCGACGAGTACCTACCGAAGGTAGTGACGGGCGACTCCGACCCGGTGTTGGATAGATCGAGCGGAGACCAACCCCCTGACGTCGGGGAGCGAGGACACGGCGAGATGGCGGACGGCGAGTTTTACGAACCCGCTGACCACGCCGGATCGGACATCCCGAACCGGTTCGACATCAGCGGCTACCGGAACGGCCTGTTCGGCGGTCCCGGTGCCGATCTGTTCGGTGAGCCGGGCCTGGTCGCCACCGACAGGGCGAGTTCGGCGTGGCAACGCCCGCCGGTGCCGCCCCAGCCGCCCGCCCCCGATCCGGTCACCGAGACCGGTTCCCTGGTCCGCCCCTACACGCGCACGGGGGGACGCACACGCTCCGACTACGATCTGGCGATCGAGGCGCTGGTGTCCACCAGCGACCGAGGCTGGGATGCGGAAGAGGCTCTGTTGCCCGAGCACCGCTCCATCTGCGAGCTGTGCATGGACACCAAGTCGGTGGCCGAGGTGGCCGCCCATCTCCGGCTGCCGCTGGGCGTGGTGCGGGTGCTGATCGGCGACATGGCCGGCATGGGGCTCGTCGTCATCCACTCCAGCGGGATGGTCATCGGTGACCGGCCGTCTATGGACTTCCTGGAAAGGGTGCTCAGTGGTCTTCGGAGGCTCTAGTTCACGCGGCGTGCCGCAGCCAGCACCGAGCGGCCGTAAGGCGACGACGTCGGCGAAGATCGTCGTCGCGGGCGGGTTCGGGGTCGGCAAGACGACACTGGTCGGCTCGGTGTCCGAGATCGTGCCGCTGACCACCGAAGCGGTCATGACCGACGCCAGCATCGGCCACGACGACCTGTCGGCCACGCCCAACAAGACCACCACGACGGTCGCGATGGACTTCGGCCGGCTGTCCCTGGACTCGGACCTGATCCTGTACCTGTTCGGTACGCCGGGTCAGCACCGGTTCTGGTTCATGTGGGACGACCTGGTGCGCGGCGCCATCGGTGCGGTGGTCCTGGTCGACACCCGCCGCCTGGCCGACGCGTTCGCCGCCATCGACTTCTTCGACGACCGGCGACTGCCCTACATCGTGGCCATCAACCGGTTCGAGGGCGTGCTCCACCACCGGGTCAACGACGTCCGGGAGGCGCTCACCATCGACCAGTCGGTCCCGGTGGTCACCTGCGACGCCCGCAACCGCGAGTCGACCAAGCAGATCCTCATCACGCTGGTCGAACACGCCATGCGCCAGCAGCGCACGGCGGTCCGCGTCTAGGTCGTCGCCGGCCGAGCCGGCCGGCCCTAGTAGAGGCCGGCCAGTTTGATCGTGAGATCGATCGGATCACGCACGCTCAACACGTCGCTGTCGACCCCGGCCGCCGCGTACCTACCGGTGGTCGGGTCAAGCCGGTAGCGGAAGACCGTCATGGTCCGCGTGACGTCGTCGATGTCCTCGACCCGCCAGAAGTGCGGGATGCCCGCTGCGGCATATTCGCTCGGCTTGTCCGAGCGGTCGGTGGTCATCGAGGTCGGTGACATCACCTCCACAACCAGCAGGCAGTGCTCGGGTCGCAGCATGGCGTGGCCGGGGACCGAAGCGTCGTACACCACGATGTCCGGCCGCCGGTTGAGCAACGGCACGTCGCCGAGCCGTAGATCGACGTCCGTATCGACGGCGAAGCGCTCGTTCGCGACATCCTCAAGGGCGTTCGCCAAGCGGCGAGCGACCCGCTGATGCGCACGGAGGAGGGCGGGGGTCACGACAACGGCTCCATCGACGATCTCGATGCGGCGGCAGACTTCTTCCGGCAAGGACTCGTAGTCCTCAGCCGTCAACCCCTGTGGCCGGGACAGCATCCAGTCGGGCGGCATCGAGTCGGCCAAGGCGGTCCCGGATCTCCGTCCGTTGTCGTGCGGTCGCCGCAAGCATATCCGCGGTGGCGCTGATCTGCGGTCATCCGTCCTGGTGATCAGCAAGGGTGACCGACGTGATGCGGTGCAGGGTGAAGCGGCGGATCTCGCCGTGGGCCTTGTCCAGGCCCTCCAGCACGCCGCCGCCCATCGCGACCGGAGCGACGAACAGCCGGCTGGCCACGCCCTGGGCGTTGACGTAGCCCAGCCACACGTCCCGCCGTTCGCGGACCGCCTCCTGGAGCACCGCGAGGGTCGCCGCCATGTCCGTCATGCCGCCGCCCGGCCGGGGCGACGCGGACCGGCCCCTGGGCGCGCTGCCGGCCCGGTCGCCGAT
>DATEPR010000339.1:0-3159 GCA_035273045.1 Pseudonocardiaceae bacterium
CCGGCACGACAGGCTCGGCGCCGCGCCGGTCGGGAACAGGTCCACGCCGTCCAGCAGGATCGTCGGCGAGCCGGTCATCCCGCGCGCCGCGGCCTGTTCCTCGTCGCGGATCTCGACCAGTTGCACCTCGGTCGGCCGGACCGTGAGCGCGGCGATGAGCCGTTCCAGGACCAGCAGCGTGTTCGGGCACTCCGGCACCATCAGCACCGTGATCCGCATCCTGCTCCCCAGGCTTCCCGGCAACCACTGTCCACAGCGGACACCAGTGTCCCGGATAGCACGCTAAACCTTTCAGCACAATGGAAGGTCAAGCCGTAGCCTGGTGGTATGCGCATCGGTGACCTCGCCGCGGCCAGCGGCCTGACCACCAGGACCATCCGCTTCTACGAACAGGCCGGCCTGCTGCCCGCGCCACCCCGCACGCCCGGCGGCTACCGCGACTACCCCGAGCAGGCCGCCACCCGGCTCACCTTCGTCCGCAGCGCCCAGGACGCCGGCCTCACCCTCGCGGAGATCCGGTCCATCCTCGCCCTGCGGGACAGCGGCCAGGCGCCCTGCGCGCACGTGACGGCCCTGATCGATCAGCACCTCGACGACACAGAGCGCCGCATGGCCGAGCTGACCAGGACCCGTGCTGCGCTGCGCGGCCTGGCCAGGCGCGCCGCCGTCACCGATCCGGCGGCCTGCACCGAGGACGACATCTGCACCATCCTGGTTTCCCCGCGCACCTGATGCCGACGGCAAACGAGCCGTGCTCCCGGGTGGGGAGCACGGCTCGCCGCTTGCGGTCAGTACCCTCGGTCGCCTCTCGGCGGTTTGCGCGACGTGGCTCCAGCCGAACGGTATTCCACGAAGGCGGTTCTCATGTGGGTCCGGGGGACACGAAGACGCACCGACCAACAGTGCCAACGATACAGGCCCGTGATGTGTTCCCCGGGTCGTAGCGTGGCGCCGAGCACGTCACGAGAGGGGATCGCGGTGCGGGTGACCAGGGAGCAGGTGCTCGCCTACCGGATCGCGGCGCAGGAACTGCACCGCGGCGACACACTGCCGGCCGATCTGGCCGTCACCGAACTGGGCGTGCAGGACACGCCCGCCGGCACCGCCCGGCTGGCGGTCTCCGCCCGCACCACGGCCGACCCGGCCGACGACCGGCTGGTCATGGTGTGGTCCACCAGGGGAGCGCCGCACCTGCACCGCAGGGCCGACCTGGCCTCGGTGGCCGAGGCGCTGTGGCCGCTGTCCGACGCCGACGCCCGGTCGCGGATCGCGACGACCCGCATCCGGGAGGGAGCCAAGCTCGGCATCGCCGCGTTCCGGGCCGCCGCGACCGCGATGTTCGACGTGGTCACCGGGCCGATGGCGAAGGGCGCGGTGAGTGCGGCGGTCACCGCCCGCATCCCCGATTCGCTGACCTACTGGTGTCCGCCGTGCGGGTCGCGGCACGTGTCCGGCGGCCTGTTCCAGCAGGTCGGCGTGTTCGCCGGGGTGCGGCTCGTGCCGGACGCGCCGGCCACCACCCTGGCCCCGATCGACGGCTGGGCCGGACCGCCGGAGCGGGCGGCGGGCACCGGCGACCTGGTCCGCACGTACCTGCGGCTGCTCGGACCGGCCACCGAGACCGAGGTGGCGGCGTTCCTCGGCACCACCCGCACCGAACTGCGCCGGGCATGGCCGGCGGACGGGCTGGTCGAGGTCGAGGCGGCCGGGCGTGCCGCGTGGCTGCCCGAGGACGGCGTGGACCGGCTGCTCGACCCGCCGGAACCACCGGCCCTGCGGCTGGTGCCGGCTGGCGACCCGTTCCTGCAGGCCAGGGACCGCCCGGTGGTGCTGCCCGACCCGGCCCGGCACCGCGAGGTCTGGCAGGCCATCAGCAGTCCCGGCGTGCTGCTGGTGGACGGTGACATCGGCGGCACCTGGCGGGCCAAACTGGCCGGCAGGCGCACGCTGGAGGTGACCGTCACGCTGTTCGACGGACTGCCGGCGTCGCTGCGCGCGGACCTGGACGCCGAGGTGGAGCGGATCGCGGCCGTGCGGGGTGTGCCGGACGCGCGGGTTCTGGTGTCGGACTGACTCGAACTGGCGAGGTCTTCGCCACGTCGGTCTGGCTGATCTTGCGTTGGCGCGGGCTCGTCCGCGACCCTGGAGTGGTTCGCGCGAAGGGGGTCCGGTGGCCGGAACGTCGTTCTTCCCGTCGGTGGACGCGGTCGCCGCGCGGCTGGCGGACACCGGCTACCTCGCGTCGCCCGCCGTGGCCACCACCGTGTTCCTCGCCGACCAACTGGGCAAGCCGCTGCTGGTCGAGGGTCCGGCCGGGGTCGGCAAGACCGAACTGGCCAGGGCGGTCGCGCAGGCCACCGGGTCGCGCCTGGTGCGGTTGCAGTGCTACGAGGGTGTCGACGAGTCCCGCGCGCTCTACGAGTGGAACCACGCCAAGCAACTCCTGCGCATCACCGCCGGCCGGGACGAGAGCTGGGCCGAGACCAAGACCGACATCTTCGGCGAGGAGTTCCTGCTCACCCGCCCGCTGCTGACCGCCATCCGGGGCAGCGAACCGACCGTCCTGCTGGTCGACGAGACCGACAAGGCCGACCAGGAGTTCGAGGGCATGCTGCTGGAGGTGCTCGGCGACTTCCAGGTCACCGTCCCGGAACTGGGCACGATCACCGCGACCCGCAGGCCGTTCGTGGTGCTCACCTCCAACGCCACCCGCGAGCTGTCCGAGGCGCTGCGCCGCCGCTGCCTGTTCCTGCACATCGACTTCCCCGACCCGGACCTGGAACGGCGGATCGTCACGCTGAAGGCGCCGGGCACCGACGAGCGGCTGGCCGACTCGCTGGTGCGGGTGATCGGCGCGCTGCGGGCGATGGAACTGCGCAAGGCGCCGTCGGTCGCGGAGACGATCGACTGGGCCCGCACTCTCCTGGCGCTGGGCGCGGACACCCTCAACGAGGACGTGGTCCGGGACAGCCTGGGCGTGATCCTGAAGCACCAGGACGACGTCCGGCGGGCCACCGACCAGTTGCGCCTGGAACGGATCCTGGACGCCGCACCGTGACCGGTGTGACCGACCGGCTGGTCGAGTTCGTCGGCGCCCTGCGGGACCGGGGGATTCCGGCCGGTCCGAGCGAGACCGTGGACGCGGCCGCCGTGCTGGAC
>DATEPR010000340.1:0-10278 GCA_035273045.1 Pseudonocardiaceae bacterium
ACGAGTTCGCCGGCCGGCAGTACCCGGCTCACGCAGCCGATCTCCCGGGCGCCGGCGGCCGGCAGGCTGGTGCCGCACAGCGCCAGGTCGGCGGCGCGGACCGGGCCGACCACCTGGGCCAGCCGGGTGACCAGCACGGCGGGCAGCCGGTAGCCCTTGGCCACCTCGGGCAGGGTGAACGTGGCGGTGTCCGCGGCGAAACACAGGTCGCAGGCCAGCGCCAGCCCCCAGCCGGCGCCGACCGCCGGCCCCTGTACCGCGGCGAGCGTGGGCACCTCGGACTCCAGCAGCCGGGTGAGCACGTCGACCACCAGGCGGGTGCGGGTGAGCACCCGGGTGGTCTCGGCGTCCGGGCCGAACTCGCCGATGTCCGCGCCCGCGCAGAACACCGGCCCGGCCCCGGTGAGCACGAGCGCCCGGACAGCCGGTTCGGCCCGCACCGCGTCCAGGTGGTCGCGCAGCGCCCGGAGCAGGTCGGTGGACAGCGCGTTGCGCCGCTCCGGCCGGTTCAGCCGCAGTTCGACCACGCCGTCGCGGGCCGTGCGCAGCACGGGCTCGGTCACGGCTTTGCCCGTTCCGGCCACACCGCGGGCACGACGGTGCGCAGCAACAGGTCCGCCGCCTCGACCGGGTCGGGGCCGAGCGGTGCGCCGACGTAGAACTCGCGGTAGCCCTCGGCCTCGGCGAAGCGGCGCAGTTCGGCCATCCGCTCGACGCAGTCGTCCGGCGTGCCGGACACGATCAGCGCCTCGGCCAGCGTGGCCGAGATCCGGGCCGCGGCACCGTCGATGCCCAGGCCGTCGTCGAACGCCTGCCTGACCTCACCGGCCGACCGGACGTCCAGACCGACGGCCGCCAGGTCCGGCCACAGCTTGGGATTGCCCAGCACCAGCGCCAACTGGCGGCGGGCGAACGTCCTGGCCCGCTCCCGGTCGGCGGACACGGACACGTTGATGCCGAAGATCATCCGCAGCGGCGGCGCGCCGGCCGGGCGGGCGGCGCGGACCGTGGCCAGCCCGGACAGTTCGGCGAAGCGTCCGGTGCGGAACGCGGCCACCGAGTGGGTCGGCATGTTGCTGGCGCACACCAGCCCGTCGGCGTACGCGCCGGCCACCCGCAGGATCTTAGGCCCGACACCGGTGAGCACGATCTGCGGCGGGCTGGCCACCGGGAAGGTCAGCCGGGCCACCGCGCCGGGCCGGTAGCCCAGGCCGGCGCCGAGCGTCGGGTAGGCGTCCAGTTCGACGTCCTTCCCGGACCACAGCGCACGCATCAGGCTGATCGCCTCGACGACCGTCGAGATCGGACGGTCCAGGCGGAACAGGCTGCGCACCAGCGCGCCGCCGGTGCCCATGCCGATCACCAGTTCGCGGTCCGGCGGCAGCAGTTCGGCGATGGTGGCCGCGGCCGACGCCATCTCGATCGGGTTGCGGCCGATCGGATACGTCACCCCGGTGCCCACACCGCAGCCGGCGTAGGCGAGGGCGCCGAGCAGTGCGTAGGTGTTGCGCGCCAGCATCTGGTCCTGCACCCACAGCACGTCGAACACGGACGACAGCCGCTCGCCGAGCCCGACGAGGGCACGGGCGTTGCCCCAGGGCGTGAGCTGCACGCCGAGGACATCCGCCATGCGCCACACCTCCAGCGGACCGCGGGTGGCAGAGTCATCAGACATCTTATGACTGGCCCCATCGACCGGTCAATCCGTTGACATGTCTGATGTCTCCGTCCTACGTTGGCGACGCGGAGGACGACGCCATGACAGATCCGACAACCACCACTGCCCCGCGCCCCCGACCCGCCGTGCGGGGGCGGGTGACCGAACGGATCGTCACGGAGATCCGGGCCTACATCACCGCGAACGAGCTCCGGCCCGGTCACCGGCTGCCGCCAGAGCGGGTCTTCATCGACCAACTCGGCGTCAGCCGGTCGTCGCTGCGGGAGGCCCTGCGGGTGCTCGCCACCATCGGCCTGATCGAGGTCCGGCACGGCGACGGCATGTACGTGGCGGCACAGCCCGAGGCGTGGCAGCCGTCCCCGGCGGCGATCTTCGACGCCACCGAGCAGGACGCGCTGCGCAACCTGGTGGAGACCCGGCTCGGCGTCGAACTGGCCGCCACCATCGCGGCCACCGCCCGGGTCGCCGACGAGGACCTGGACCAGCTCCAGCGGTACCTGGACGAGCAGAGCCGGCGGCTGGAGGCCGACCCGGACCACGAGTGGGAGCCGCTGGCGTTCGAGCTGGCACTGGTGGAGCTGACCGGCAACGGCTGGCTGCACGACATCGAGGTGATGCTGCGGGACGCCTGGCTTGAGCTGTCCGGCGGCCTGCGGTCCAGCGTCGGCCGGCACCGCGAGTGGCTGTCCGAGCACCACGCGATCCTCGCGTCGGTGCGCTCCCGCAACGCGGCCCAGGCGCAGCGGCTGGTCATCGCCCACCTGAACCTGGAGCGGTTCGAGCACGACCTGCGATCACGGAGGACAGGCCGATGAAGTTCGGACTACGGCTGCCCGGCGCCGGCCCGTACGCGGGACCGGACGCGATCGAGGCGTTCGCCACCAAGGCCGAGGAACTCGGCTTCGACTCGCTGTGGATGACCGACCACGTCGCCCTGCCGGTGGACATCGCCTCCCGCTACCCGTACCGCGAGGACGGGAAGTTCTTCTGGCCGCCGGAAACCCCGTACCTGGACAGCATCATGACGCTGGCCTGGGCGTCGGCCTGCACGAGCCGGATCAGGGTCGGCACGTCGGTGCTGATCGCCGGCTGGCACGAACCGCTGACCACGGCGAAGGCACTGGCCAGCCTGGACGTGCTGAACCGGGGCCGGACCACGGTCGCCGTGGGCACCGGGTGGATGCGCGAGCAGTTCGACATCTTCGGCGTGCCGTTCGAGACCCGCGGCCGGCGCACCACCGAGTTCATCCGGCTGCTCAAGCACCTGTGGTCGGCGGACCTGATCGACTTCGGCGGCGACTTCTACGACTACCGGGGCTTCAAGTTCTACCCCAAGCCCGCCCAGCCGGCGTCGATCCCGGTGTGGTGCGGCGGCAAGAGCGACGCCGTGCTGCGGCGGGTCGCCGCCGTGGCGGACGGCTGGCATCCGCTCTACATCGGACCGGACGAGCTGGCCGCCAAACTGTCCACCCTGGCCGGCTACCTGGCCGACAACGGCCGCTCGATGGCCGACATCGCGCTGTCCGCGCGCCCGGTGACGCAGGCCGAGTTGGACGAGGCGACCGTGCGGCGCTACGCGGAACTGGGCGTCACCCTGCTGATCGCGGACACGTCGTTCGAACACGACAGCCTGCGGGGTGTGCTCGACGAACTGGACAAGCTCGCGGACGAGCTCATGCCGTTCGCGGACGCCGACTAGGAGGACCCATGCTGAGCCGCCTGTTCCACATCGCGGTGAACGCCACCGACCTGGACCGCACGGTCGACTTCTACACCAAACTCGGCTTCACCCGGCTCCAGGACCGCACGGTGCGCAACGAGGCGGTGCGGTCGGCGTTCGCGGTGCCGTCGGCGAACCTGCGGTTTGTCCACATGCGACTGGGCGACGACGAGAACGCCACCCTGCTGGACATCGTCCAGTGGTACGAGCCGGACACCGCGGCCGGTCCGGGCGTGCTGCCGCAGCACCAGGTCGGCATCACCCGGTTCGCCGTGCTCACCGACGACACCCAGGCCACCTACGACCGGCTGGTCGCCGACGGCGTCGAGTTCCTGACCGAACCGACGACCGTCATGACACCGGAGGGCGGCTGGAAGGTCGCGCTGGCGCTGGACCCGGACGGCACGGTCATCCAGCTCACCGAACTGGTGCCGGCATGACGTGGATCGACTGGTCGGCCACACCGGCCGCCGCCCTGCTGCCCGGCATCACGGCCACCACCGAGACGGGCGAGCAACTGTCGGTCACCCGCTACACGCTGGCCGGCGGCGCCGTGGTGCCCGAGCACGTGCACGACTCCGAGGAGTTCGGCCAGGTGCTGTCCGGGTCGCTGCGGGTGACGGTCGACGGCACCACGCGGGTGATCGAAGCCGGCCAAGGGTTCCTCATCCGGGGCGGCGTGCCGCACTCGGCGGTCACCGAGGACAGCTGTGACCTGCTGGAGTGCTACGCGCCACCGCGCGTGCCGCAGCCCGGCGGCGGGCGATGAGCGGGATCGACCCGGCCGACCTGGTCGTGGCACGGGTCGAGATCACCCCGATCCGCGTGCCGCTGGTCCGCCGCTTCCAGGGCAGCCACTACTCGATGACGTCCCGCTGCACGATCATCAGCCGGGTGCACCTGTCCGGCGGGGTGGTCGGCGAGGCGTACAACGGCGACACCGACGCCGAGCAGGACACGATCGTCTCGATCATCACCGACGAACTGGTCCCGGCGCTGCTGGGCCGCACCGCGCTGAACATCGAGGGCTGCTGGGCGGCGATGCTCCCGGCGACGTTCGACATCCTGCGCGACCGGTCGCTGGCGTTGCAGGCCATGGCATGTCTGGACTCGGCGCTGTGGGACGCGCTGGGCAAGGCGTACGGCGTGCCGCTGTACCAGTTGTGGGGCGGGTACCGCGACCGGCTGACCGCGATCTGCATCGGCGGCTACTACGGTGCCGACGAGGCCGAAGACGAAGCCGACTCGGCCCGCCAGGTGGAGCGGTACGCGGGACTGGGCTTCGGCGGCTGCAAGTTCAAGGTCGGCGGCCGGTCACCGGACCAGGACGCCCGCCGGGTGCGCGCGGCCAGGGCGGCGGTGGGCGACGACTTCGTGCTGATGGTGGACGCCAACCAGGGCTACACCAGGGCGGAGGCGATCCGCTTCGCCCGGCTCACCGACGATCTCGGCCTGCGCTGGTTCGAGGAGCCGTGCCGCTGGCAGAACGACCGGCTGGACATGCGGGACGTGCGGCTGACCACCGGACTGCCGGTCGCCGCCGGGCAGAGCGAACAGAGCCGCGCCGGACTGCGTGACCTGATGGCGTCCGGGGCGATCGACGTGTGCAACGCGGACGCGAGCTGGATCGGCGGCCCGTCGGAGTGGCGGCGGATCGCGGCCATGGCGACCGCCTACGACGTGGCGATGGGCCACCACGAGGAACCCCAGGTGTCCGCCCACCTGCTGGCCGCGATCCCGCACGGCACCTATGTCGAGACGTTCGACCCGGAACGCGATCCGGTGTTCTGGAACCTGATCGCCAACCGCACGCCGTTCAGCGGCGGCGAGTACACCGTGCCGACCGGTCCCGGTCTCGGCCTGGAACTGGACTGGGACTACGTGCGGCGGTACCGCTCCGGGGCGGCATGAGCACCGGGGTGGCGTTCGTCGGGACTGGTGAGGCCGACGAGATCGGCGTCGTGCCGCACAAGAACGCGCTGCAGATGCACGCCGAGGCGGCGTCGGCCGCGCTGGCCAGCGCCCACCTGACGATCGCCGACGTCGACGCCTTTTACACCTGTGGCGTCGACTTCATGCCCAGCCTGCTCGTGGCCGAGTACCTGGGGGTGCGGCCCGAGGTGAGCGGTAGCAACTCGATCGGCGGGTCGTCGTTCGTGGCGCACGTGCACGACGCCGTGCACGCGATCCGAAGTGGACGGTGCAAGGTCGCGCTCGTCACCCACGGCGAGACCCGGCGGTCCAACCGGCGCCGTGGCGTGTCACCGCGGCCGGCGCACGACGACCCGTGGCTGCCGGACTGGCAGTGGGAACGGATCTACGGCGTGTCCGCGCCACCGGCCGCGTACGCGCTCGCGGCCACCCGGCACATGCACCAGTACGGCACCACCGGTGAGCAACTGGCCGCCGTCGCGGTGGCCACCCGGCGCTGGGCGGCGCGCAATCCCCGTGCGCTGCACCGCGATCCGCTCACCGTGGACGACGTGATGGCGACACCGTACTTCGTCTACCCGTTCCACGTGCTCGACTGCTGCCTGGTGACCGACGCCGGCGGCGCCGTGGTGCTGACATCCACCGCCAGAGCGCGCGATCTGGGCGTGCCCGTGGTGGAGGTGCTCGGGTCGGCCGTCGCGCAGTCGCACCACCAGATATCGCAGATGCCCGACCTGACCGTGACCCCGGCGGCGCGGTCCGGCGCCGAGGCGTTCCGCCAGGCCGGCGTCACGCCCGCCGACATCGACGTCGCCGAGCTGTACGACTCGTTCACCTACACCGTTCTGGTGACCTTGGAGGACCTCGGGTTCTGCGCCAAGGGTGAGGGCGGTGCGTTCGTCGAGGACCTGCGCACCGCACCCGGCGGCACGTTTCCGCTGAACACCAGCGGCGGCGGCCTGTCGTACACGCATCCCGGCATGTTCGGGATGTTCCTGCTGGTCGAGGCGGTGCGCCAGTTGCGCGGCGAGTGCGCCGACCGGCAGGTGCCCAACGCCCGGCTGGCGCTGGTGAACGGCATGGGCGGCTACCTGTCCAGCGCCGCGACCCTCGTCCTGGCAAGGAGTTGACGCATGGGCGTGCCGCTGCCGAGCATCCTGCCCAGCCCGGAGGCCGTCCCGTTCTGGGACGCCGCCCGGCGGCACAAACTCGTGCTGCCGCACTGCCGCCGGTGTAACCAGGTGTTCTTCTACCCCAGGACGTCGTGCCCGCACTGCGGGTCGCGGGACCTGGACTGGCAGCGGGCCGGCGGCCGGGGTGTGCTGTACACGTACTGCATCCAGTTCCAGGCCGCCGACCCGTTCGTGACCGCGATCGTCGAACTGGACGAAGGCCCGCGGCTGATGTCGTACCTGGTGGACGTGGCACCGCGCCCGGACGCCATCACCTGCGGCATGGCCGTCCAGGTCCGGTTCGTCGACCTGCCGGACGGCCATGCGCTGCCGGTGTTCGCCCCCGCGTGAGCCGCCTACAGGTCGCTGAAGTTGCGGCGCAGCGTCTCCCCGTTGGGTTTGCCGCCCAGTGCCGCGGAGATCTGGTCCCACGACCAGTTGGCGGCGCGGGCCTCGCGGACCGCGATGGTCAGCGCCTGCTGGGCGACCCGCCGGGCGTCGACCGCGCCCTTCATGAGTTCTTCCACCGTCGTAGCCATACCTCTGATGTTGCCACATTATGTGGCACATGTCGAGGGTCAGCCGAAGTCCGGCCTGCGCTCGCCGGTCCGGGTGGCCTGCTCGAAGGCGTGGGCCAGCCGCAGCACGCCGAGATCGTCCCGGTGCGGGCCGACGATCTGCAGGCCGACCGGGAGGCCGTCAGGCGTGAACCCGGCGGGCACCGAGATCGCCGGCGATCCGGTCGCCGACACGAAGTACGCCGAACGCATCCAGTCCAAATAGGTTTCCGAAGGCACGCCCGCGACGGCCGCCGGGTACTCCAGTTCCACGTCGAACGGCGGCACCTGGCTCACCGGCAGCAGCAGCGCGTCGTAGTCGCCGAAGAACAGGCGCATCCGGTGGAACAGCTCGGCGTGCGACTGTTCGGCGCGGGCGATGTCGGTGCCCCGCAGCTCCCGGCCCACGTCGACGTTCCAGACCAGGCTGGACTTGATCCGGTCGGGATGCCGGTCCCGCAGCGCGCCCAGCGCCAGCTCGAACTGCCACGCCCGCAAGGTGCGGAAGACCGTTTCGGCGCCGGTGAAGTCCGGGCACGCCTGCTCCACCGTGCAGCCCAGGTCGGCGAACGCGCCGAGCCGGCCTGCCAACGCCTCGGTGACCGCGGGCTCGACGGGCACGGTGCCGCCGAGATCGGGCGACCAGGCCAGCCGCAACCCGGACACGTCGGATTCCAGCGGCGGCCGGAAGTCCGAGCCCGGCTGGTCGATCGCGATCGGCGAGCGCGGGTCCGGCCCCGCCTGCACGGACAGCAGCAGGGCGGCGTCGGCGACGGTTCGCCCCAGCGGCCCCTGCACGCCCAGCGTGGCCCACGGCGTGACGCTCGGCCAGGTCGGCACCCGGCCCGGCGACGGCCGGAACCCGACCACGTTGCAGAACGACCCGGGATTGCGCAGCGAACCACCCATGTCGCTACCGTCCGCCAGCGGCACCATCCCGCACGCCAGCGCCACCGCCCCTCCCCCACTGGACCCACCGGCCGACCGCGTCGTGTCGTAGGGGTTGCGGGTGGCCCCGAACACCGGATTCACCGTGTGCGAACCGGCCGCGAACTCGGGCACGTTCGACTTGCCGACGACGATCGCGCCCGCCGCCCGCTCCCGTTCCACCAGCAACTCGTCGGCGTCCGGGACGAAGTCGGCGAACAGCGGCGACCCCTGGGTGGTGCGGATGCCCGCCGTGGCGTGGGTGTCCTTGACCGCGATCGGCAGGCCGTGCAGCGGCCCGGCGTCGACACCGTGCGCCAGGTCCTCGTCCGCCGCGGCCGCCTCAGCCATGGCCCGCTCCGCGCACAACGTCACGATCGCGTTGACCTTGCCGTTGGTGCGGTCGATCCGCTCCAGGTGCGCGTCGACCACCTCCCGCGCGGAGACCTCCCGCGCCCGCAACATCCCGGCCAGTTCGACCGCGGTCAGGTAGAACAGCTCCGTCACCGTCGCCTCCAGGTGGACAGGTCGGCGCCGGACTCACCCGGTAGGGTGTCGCCGGTTGACGGCACCGAGCGGGAGGTACACGGCCGATGTGGGGCAAGGGCAGGACCCAGGTCGAGGAGGGCGTCTACGCCCCGCCACGCGAGGTGACCAGCGTCGACGACTGCTACTTCTACCACACCATGGACATTCCCGGGCACGGCGTGGTCACCGGTGAATGGGACCTGCGCGGCCGGGAGAACGTCTACCTCGGCGGGTTCGACTTCAGCGGCAAGCGGGTGCTGGAACTCGGGCCGGCGAGCGGGTTCCTCACCCGGTACATGGAACGGCAGGGCGCCGACGTGGTGGCCTACGACCTGTCCGAGGACCACTCGTGGGACACGGTGCCCTTCGACGGCTCCGACTTCGAGCAGCTCGACAAGGAACGCCGCGAGCACATCCGCCGGCTGAACAACGGCTGGTGGCTCAACCACGCCGCGCACAACATGTCCGCGAAGGCCGTCTACGGCACCGTCTACACGGTCCCGGACGCGATCGGACCGGTCGACGTGGCCACGTTCGCCAGCATCCTGATCCACCTGCGCGACCCGTTCCTGGCGATGCGGACCGCGGCCCGGCTGGTCCGCGAGACGATCATCGTCACCGAGATGTACCCGACCACCGACTTCCACCTGGTGCAGGACCAGCTCAACTCGGCCGACCCGGCCATCGTGACCGAGCTGCCGGAGGAGTCGTTCGGCGAGGCCAAGACGGTCTTCATGCCGCAGTACTGGGACAAGGCGTTCGGCGACACGTGGTGGCAGCTCAGCCCGACGACGGTCAAGCGCTTCCTCGGCGTGCTCGGCTTCACCGAAACCCGGGTGACGTACCACTTCGCACCGTCCAGGGGCAACCCACGCACCATGCTCTACACGGTGATCGGCCACCGCGAGCCGCCGCGCGAGGACTAACGGGTCGACGGCCGCGGTCGGGCGGAACCGCTGCCGCGGGCGATCGCCATTGACGCCGGGCATGGGCGGGTGACGCCGACGTGTTGATCGTCAACGGCGCGATGGCATGATCGGTGGGTGCCGATCCTCATTGAGCCAGCCCGGTGCCCTGGTTCGCTGGGCGAGCAGGACCAACCGCGTCTCGACGTCGACGACGACCTGGCGCTGCGACCCTGGCGGCCCGACGACGCGAGCCAGGTGCGGGCGGCGTTCGAGTCCCCGGAGATCCAGCGCTGGCATGTCCGCCGGATGGACTCCGACGCCGAGGCACGGGAGTGGATCGCGCGGTGGCCGGTGCGGTGGGCCGAGGAGATCGCCGCCAGTTGGGCCATTGTGGACACCGCGACCGATCGTGCGGTCGGCCAGGTGGGCATGCGGGACATCTCGCTGTTCGACGCCTCCGCCGACCTGTCCTACTGGGTGCTGCCCGAGGCGCGAGGCCGGGGTGTCGCGCCGAGGGCCACGCTGGCGCTGACCCGGTGGGCGTTCCACACCCTGCGCCTGCACCGCTTGGGACTGCGCCACTCCACCCGCAACGAGGCCTCCTGCCGGGTCGCCGGCAAGGCGGGGTTCGCCTTCGAGGGCACGATGCGCGAGTCGGTCCGGCACGCCGACGGCTGGCACGACATGCACGTCCACGCCCGGGTGCGCGACTGAGCCGTGACCAACCTGATGGCAGCAGACGCGCTACCGCCCGGGGGCCACTGATGACCGCGCCGTTCCTCGCCGCCACCGACCCCGACCCGACCTGGCAGCGGGCGCTGCAAGTGGCTCCGGCTGACGCGCGGCCTCAGTGGTG
>DATEPR010000341.1:0-2332 GCA_035273045.1 Pseudonocardiaceae bacterium
CGTGTCGGCGGGCCGCTACGCCGCGGCCCGCCGGGCACGCCGGCGTACCCACACGCTGCCGCCGCACCACGGCGGGGCGGGTGCCGCTCTGACCGGCGCGCCGGCCGCGGATGTGTTGTTGTTGACGCACAGCGGGTTCGCACCGGACGGCAGGGACCGGCCGTGGTGGTTGCTGCCGGTGCACCGGACGTTGCTGATGCGCACCACCGTGGTGCCGTCGGCGTCGGTGCCCAGGGACGACGCCGCGTTGACAGCCTGGTTGGACGCCACTTGGTCTACTGTGGACAACTGGGTCGCAGGCCACTCGACATGACGGGAGAGACGATGGCTGCACCGACTCGTATCGTGATCGTCGGCGGAGGCTTCGCCGGTTTCCACGCGGCGCGGTCGCTGATCAAGGCGCTGCCCGAGGACTCCGGCATCGAGATCGTGCTGGTGAACCGCACGGACTACTTCCTGTACCTGCCGCTGCTGCCCGAGGTCGCCGCGGCCGTCGTGGACCCCAGGCGGGTCACGGTGTCCCTGCCGGCGACGCTGCCCGGCGTGCGCCTCGCGCTGGGCGACGTGACGAAGGTGTCGCTGGACGACCGGACCGTCACGTACTCCGACCCGGAGGGCGGCGTCCGCACGCTGGGCTACGACCGGCTGATCCTCGCCGTCGGCAGCGTCAACAAGCTGCTGCCCATCCCCGGCGTCGGCGAGCACGCGCACGGCTTCCGCAACGTCGCCGAGGCGCTGTACCTGCGGGACCACATCATCCGGCAGGTCGAGATCGCGGCCATCTCCGACGACCCGGCGGAGCGCGACGCCCGGTGCACGTTCGTCGTGGTCGGCGCCGGCTACACCGGCACCGAGGTGGCCGCGCAGGGCCCGCTGTTCACCGAGGCCATCCGCAAGCGGCACCACGAGCTGGCCGACCAGAAGATCCGCTGGCTGCTGCTCGACCTGGCCCCGCGCGTGCTGCCGGAACTGGACAAACGCCTGTCCAGGGCGGCCGACCGGGTGCTGCGGCAGCGCGGCGTCGAAGTCATGACCGAGACGTCGGTGAAGGAGGCCACCACCGACGGTGTCCTGCTGACCACCGGCGACTTCATCCCGTCGCGCACCCTGGCCTGGTGCGTCGGCGTGCGGCCCGACCCGCTGGTGGAGGGCATCGGCGTGCCCACCCAGAAGGGCAGGGTCGTCGTCGACCCGACCCTCGCCGTGCCGGGACACCCCGGCGTGTTCGCGTGCGGCGACGCGGCCGCCGTCCCCGACCTGACCCGGCCCGGCGAGGTCACCGCCATGACCGCCCAGCACGCCCAGCGGCAGGGCGCACTGGCCGGCAACAACGTGGCCGCGTCCCTGGGCTACGGCCAGCAGCACAGCTACAAGCACCACGACCTGGGCTTCGTCGTCGACCTCGGCGGCGCGCAGGCGGCCGCCAACCCGCTGCACGTCCCCCTGTCCGGCCTGCCCGCCAAGGCCGTGACCCGCGGCTACCACCTGTCCGCCATGCCCGGCAACCGCATCCGCACCGCCGCCGACTGGCTCGCGGACGCCATCCTCGGCCGCCAGTCCGTGCAACTGGGCCTGGTCCGGTCCGCCTCGGTGCCCCTGGACACCACCCCCGCAGGCTGACCCGGCGGCCCGCCATCACCTCTCGGCGGGCTTGGCCCGGACGTGCATGCGTTCGCCCTGGGGGCCGAACAGGCTGAGGAACTCGACAGGGCGGCCGTCGGCGTTGCCGAACCAGTGCGGGACCCGCGTGTCGAACTCGGCGGCCTCGCCGGACCGCAGCACCACGTCGTGCTCGCCGAGCACGAGCCGCAGCCTGCCGGTCAGCACGTACAGCCACTCGTAGCCCTCGTGCGTCCTGGGCTCGGGCTCGGTCCGCGCACCCGCCGCGACGATGTTCTTGAACGCCTGCAAGCCGCCCGGCTGTCCGGACAGCGGCACGATGGTCATGCCGCGCCTGCTGATCGGCTTGCCGTGGATCCTCGGGTCACCGGAGTGCGGCGCGCCGACCAGCTCGTCCAGCGGTACCCGGTACGCCCTGGCCAGCGGCAGCAACAACTCCAGGCTCGGCTTGCGCTGCCCGGACTCCAGCCGGGACAACGTGCTCACCGAGATCCCCGTGGTCCGCGACAGCGCCGCAAGCGTCGCGCCGCGCTCCCGGCGCAGCGCACGCAGCCGGGGCCCGACCGCGTCCAGCACCGTCTCCAGCTCGTCCGTCATCCCGCTATTGCAGGATCGGCAACAACGTTTGTCAAATCGGCCACGATTGGCGCACGGTGGCGGCATGACACGACACGTAGACGTACTGGTGGCCGGTGGCGGCGCCGCCGGTCTG
>DATEPR010000342.1:0-7557 GCA_035273045.1 Pseudonocardiaceae bacterium
TACGTGTCGACCGAGGAGTTCACCAACGACTTCATCAACTCGCTGCGCGACGACCGCAAGGTGGCGTTCCAGCGCCGCTACCGCGACGTCGACGTGCTGCTGGTGGACGACATCCAGTTCCTGGAGGGCAAGGAAGGCACCCAGGAGGAGTTCTTCCACACCTTCAACACGCTGCACAACGCCAACAAGCAGATCGTGGTGTCCTCGGACCGCCCGCCGAAGGGGCTGGGCACGCTGGAGGACCGGCTGCGCACCCGGTTCGAGTGGGGCCTCATCACCGACATCCAGCCGCCGGAACTGGAGACGCGCATCGCGATCCTGCGCAAGAAGGCGGCCCAGGACCGGTTGGCGGCGCCGGCCGAGGTGCTGGAGTTCATCGCCGACCGGATCGAGCGCAACATCCGCGAACTGGAGGGCGCGCTGATCCGGGTGACCGCGTTCGCGTCGCTGAACCGGCAGCCGGTGGACGTGCAGCTGGCCGAGATCGTGTTGCGGGACCTCATTCCCGACTCGCAGGTGCCGGAGATCAGCGCGTCCACGATCATGGCGGTCACGGCCGAGTTCTTCGGCGTCAGCATGGACGACCTGTGCGGGCCGGGGAAGACCAAGGCGCTCGCCCAGGCGCGGCAGATCTCCATGTATCTGTGCCGCGAGCTGACCGACCTGTCGCTGCCCAAGATCGGCCAGACGTTCGGCGGCCGCGACCACACCACGGTGATGCACGCGGACAAGAAGATCCGCAAGGAGATGGCCGAGCGGCGCCGGATCTACGACCAGGTCCAGGAACTCACCTCACGGATCAAGCAGCGCGCCCGCGGCTGACCGCCCCACGCCAGACGACGAAGACCGGTCGGTGGACCGGTCTTCGTCGTTTCCGGAGCCCTCCCAATAAAGACGTGGTCCCGCCAGGCACCCGGGAAGGTGACATTTTCCGGCTGTGCTGGGCGGTCCGAACCTGGGGACCGAGCCACCCACATCTGTGGATCGAACTGTGCACAACTGGGCCGACGTGTGGACCGATCGGCGGCGCGCGGAAGTTCTCCACCGCACCGCCGAACTGTCCACCGGTCGCCTCCCCCGGCAGTCCACAGCCGGAGCACGGCCGTGAGCTGGGCGGACGCCGACCATCCACACCATCCACACCGCCTACTGTTACGGCTGTTCTTCTCTCTTCCAGAAGAGAAAAACCAAAAGATCCGGGGATGTGGATGCTGGGGACAGCCCGCCGCAACCGCCGTCCGGGTGGTTCACCGACCGGCCGGGTCGGCGTGACGAACCCGGCGGCCACGCTCTACGGTGGAGCCCCACGACAGGCATCGGCACGCCGCCGCTCGGGGAGGGTCTCGGCCGGCGTCGATCTCCAGGGGCGCATCGATGCCTGCCGCTCTCCCGCAGCGAGCCGTCGACGAGTCGACGTCCCCGGCCGCCGCGGTACCCGAACCGGAGGGAACGTTCGATGAAGATTCGCGTCGAGCGGGACGGTCTTGCCGACGCCGTCGCCTGGGTTGCCCGCAGCCTGCCGTCCCGGCCGTCCATCCCGGTGCTGGGCGGTGTGCTGATCGACGCCGGCGGCGAGGGTGTCGACTCGGGTGACGCGCTCACCGTCGCCGGGTTCGACTACGAGGTGTCGGCCAAGGTCGACGTGCCGGCCACGATCGCCGCCGAGGGCCGGGCGCTGGTGTCCGGCCGGCTGCTCGCCGACATCACCAAGGCGCTGCCCGGCCAGCCGGTGGAGATGTCGGTGGACGGCTCCCGGGTGACGATCACCTGTGGCAGCGCCAAGTTCAGCCTGCCCACCATGCCGGTGGAGGACTACCCGCAGCTGCCGGCGATGCCGCAGCGCGCCGGCGAGGTGGCCGGTGAGGTGTTCGGCCAGGCGGTCGCCCAGGTCGCGATCGCCGCCGGCCGCGACGACACGCTGCCCATGCTCACCGGCGTCCGGATGGAGATCGGCGAGCAGACGCTCACCCTGGTCGCCACCGACCGGTTCCGGCTGGCGATGCGCGAGTTCGCCTGGACCTCCGGTGGCGACATCCCGGAGGAGACGGCCGTGCTGGTGCCGGCGCGCACCCTGGCCGAGGCGGCGAAGACGCTCGGCACGAGCGGCAACACCGTGGAGATCTCGCTGGCGTCCGGTGACGGGCTGCTCGGCCTCGCCGGGTTCGGCCGCCGCGCCACCACCCGGCTGCTGGACGCCGAGTTCCCGAAGTACCGCCAGTTGTTGCCCACCGAGCACACGTCAGCTGCGATCATTGGGGTCAGCTCCCTGGTCGACGCGATCAAGCGGGTGTCACTGGTGGCCGAGCGCGGCACCCAGGTACGGCTGGAGTTCGCCGACGGCACGCTGCGGCTGTCCGCTGGTGGCGACGACGAGGGGAGCGCGGAGGAGGAGCTGGGCGTGGAGTACACCGGTGACCCGGTGACCATCGCGTTCAACCCCGGCTACCTGTTGGACGGCCTGGGCGCGTTGCACACGGACAAGGCGCACCTGTCGTTCACCACGCCCAACCGGCCGGCGCTGATCAAGCCGGTGGGTGAGGACGGGGAGATCGCACCCGGGTACCTGTACCTGCTGATGCCGGTGCGCCTGCCCGGCTGATCCGCGAAAGATCCGCCACTCCAGGAAGGACCACATCGTGCAGCTCGGACTCGTCGGCCTCGGCAGGATGGGTTTCAACATGCGCGAGCGTTTGCGGCGCGCGGGACATGACGTGGTCGGCTACGACCGCAACGCGGAACTGTCCGACACGACGTCGCTGGCCGAGCTGGTCCAGCGGCTGGAGGCACCCCGGGTCGTGTGGATCATGGTGCCCGCCGGCGCCCCGACCCGGGAAACGGTCAAGGAGCTCGCCAGTGAGCTGGCCGCCGGTGACCTGGTGATCGACGGCGGCAACTCGCGGTTCACCGACGACAAGGCGAACGCGGCGTTCCTGGCCGAGCACGACATCCGGTACGTGGACTGCGGCGTGTCCGGCGGCGTGTGGGGGCTGGAGGTCGGGTACGGCCTGATGGTCGGCGGCGCGGCCGAGGACGTGCGGCGGGCGATGCCGATCTTCGACGCGCTGCGCCCCGAGGGACCGCGCGAGGAGGGTTTCGCGCACGCCGGCGAGGTCGGGGCCGGCCATTTCGCGAAGATGGTGCACAACGGCATCGAGTACGGGCTGATGCAGGCCTACGCCGAGGGCTACGAACTGCTGACGGCGGTGGACGAGGTGACCGACGTGCACGCCGTGCTGAAGGCGTGGACCAGGGGCACCGTGGTCCGGTCCTGGTTGCTCGACCTGCTGGTGAAGGCGCTGGAGGAGGACCCCGGCCTGACCAAGATCACCGGCTGGACCGAGGACTCCGGCGAGGGCCGGTGGACGGTGAACGAGGCGGTCGACCACGCCGTGCCGGTGCCGGTGATCTCGGCCGCGCTGTTCGCCCGCTTCTCCTCCCGGCAGGAGGACTCGCCGACCATGAAGGCGGTCGCGGCGCTGCGCAACCAGTTCGGCGGTCACGCGGTGCACGCCGCCGGTCCGGCCTCGCCGCCAGCGAGCTGAACCGGTGCCCGTCGGTGTACGTGCGGCAGTTGCGGGTCACTGACTTCCGGTCCTGGCCGCACGCCGAACTCACCTTCGAACCGGGACCCAATGTCCTGATCGGACCGAACGGCCAGGGCAAGACGAACCTGGTGGAGGCGGTCGGCTATCTCGCCACCCTGGGTTCGCACCGCGTGGCGACCGACGCGCCGCTGGTCCGGCACGGTGCCGAGCGGGCCGTGGTGCGGGCGGCCGTGGTGAACGCCGGCCGTGAGCTGCTGATCGACCTGGAGATCACGCCGGGCCGGGCGAACCGTGCGCGGCTGAACCGCGCTGCGGTGACCCGGCCCAGGGACGTGCTGGGCATCGTCCGGACCGTGTTGTTCGCCCCGGAGGACCTGGCGCTGGTGAAAGGTGACCCGGCGGAGCGGCGCCGGTTCCTGGATGAGCTGCTGGTGGCCCGGTCACCACGGTTCGCCGGGGTGCGGGCCGACTTCGACCGGGTGCTCAAGCAGCGTGGCGCGCTGCTGAAGACGGCGGGCGCCGCCCGGCGGGCCGGCGAGTCGGGTGACATCCGGACGCTGGACGTGTGGGACGGGCACCTGGCCGAGCACGGCGCCGAGTTGCTGGCCGGCCGGCTGGACCTGGTCGCCGACGTGGCCCCGCACGTGGCGGCCGGCTACGCCGCGGTGGCACCGGAGTCGGTGCCGGCACAGGTGCGGTACCGGTGTTCGCTGGGTGATTCGCTGCCCGCCGGGTACGGCGTGCCCGGCGGCGAGCGGGCCGACCGGGCGGTGCTGGCCGACGCGCTGCTGGCGGAGTTGGCCAAGGTGCGGCAGCAGGAGATCGACCGGGGGGTGAGCCTGGTCGGACCGCACCGGGACGAGTTGGAGCTGGTGCTCGGCGATGCGCCGGCCAAGGGGTATGCCAGCCACGGCGAGTCGTGGTCGTTCGCGCTGGCGCTGCGGCTGGGCGGGTACGAGCTGCTGCGGGCCGACGGCGTGGAACCGGTCCTGGTGCTGGACGACGTGTTCGCCGAGCTGGACCGGCGGCGGCGGGCGGCGCTGGCGAAGGTCGCGGTGGCCGCGGAACAGGTGTTGGTGACGGCCGCGGTGGCCGAGGACGTGCCGGCCGAACTGGCCGGCGTCCGGTTCGACGTCGCTGGTGGGGAGGTGCGCCGGGATGGGTGAAGGTGACGCGCAACCGGGTAGCTCGTCTGGGGATAAACCTGTGGATGCTGTGGATAACAAGGTAACCCAGGGCCCACCAAAAGCCGCTTCAGCGGAGGAATCGGACGCCGATCCTACGCGATCGGGTGGTGCGAATGGCCCAACGGGTAAAGGTTCGGCCACGGATCGTGGTGACGGCACGTTGCACGGTTCCGATCTGGCCAGGGCCGCGCTGCGGGCCGCGCAGGAGTCGGCGAAGGCCAGGGGCAGGGGCCGCCCGTCCGGTGGTGGCGTGATCCGCACCCGGCGTCGTCGTCGCTGGTCAGGACCCCGACCGGACGACAGGGACCCGCAGCCGCTGGGCCGCCTGGCGGCTAGAATGGTCATGGACCGCGGCTGGGCCGACCGGTTGGCCGGTGGCCAGGTGTTCGGCAAATGGGCCGGCCTGGTCGGCGCCGACGTCGCCGAGCACACCCGACCGGTGCGCCTCGCGGACGGTGAGCTGACCGTGCAGGCCGACTCCACGGCGTGGGCCACCCAGCTCCGCCTGCTCCAGCGCCCGCTGCTGGCCAAGATCGCGGCCGAGGTGGGCGCCGGGGTGGTCAGGCGGTTGCGGGTGCAGGGGCCCACGGCGCCGAGCTGGCGGCACGGACCCCGGCGCGTGCCGGGTAGGGGACCGCGCGACACCTACGGGTGACTGGCCGCTGACGGCGAAGCAGCGATGCCGGATGCTGTCAAGGGCCGTCGGAACCCATCCAGGTTCACTTCCGTGTCTCTGTGGCGGTTCTAGGGGTGTCCTTGGCCTACCTCAGTGAGCGTGGCCAAGTAGAATGGACGGCACAGGGCGAGTGGCGACCCGTACGAGGACAGCGAGGACTGCGTGACAGAGAACAGGACCGACTACAACGCGTCATCCATCACCGTTCTCGAAGGTCTCGAAGCCGTCCGCAAGCGGCCCGGCATGTACATCGGCTCCACCGGTGAACGCGGCCTGCACCACCTGATCCAGGAGGTGGTGGACAACGCCGTCGACGAGGCGATGGCCGGTTTCGCCGACCGCGTCGAGGTCTCCCTCCGGGCCGACGGCGGGGTGCGGGTGGTGGACAACGGCCGCGGCATCCCGGTGGACATGCACCCGGTGGAGAAGCGGCCGGCGCTTGAGGTGATCCTCACCACGCTGCACTCCGGCGGCAAGTTCGGCGGCGACTCGTACGCGGTGTCCGGCGGCCTGCACGGTGTCGGCGTGTCGGTGGTGAACGCGCTGTCCACCCGGCTGGAGGTGGAGATCGCCAGGGACGGCTACCTCTGGACGCAGACCTACGACCACTCACAGCCGGCGCACGCACTGAAACAGGGCGAGCCGACCAGCCGCACCGGCAGCACCATCACCTGGTGGGCGGACGAGTCGATCTTCGAGACCACCGAGTACAACATCGAGACCATCGCCCGCCGGCTGCAGGAGATGGCGTTCCTGAACAAGGGACTCACCATCGTCCTCACCGACGAGCGGTTGCCCGAGCAGGACGAGGACGTGGACGCGGGCCGGGTGCGCACCCGCACCTTTCACTACCCCGGTGGCCTGGAGGACTTCGTCCGGCACATCAACGCCACCCGCGATGCCGTGCACAAGAACGTGATCTCCTTCGACGCCAAGGTCGACGCCATGGAGGTCGAGGTCGCGATGCAGTGGAACACCGGCTACAGCGAGTCGGTGTACACGTTCGCCAACACCATCAACACGCACGAGGGCGGCACCCACGAGGAGGGCTTCCGCGCCGCGCTGACCCGTGTGATCAACGTGTACGCGCGGGACAAGAAGCTGCTCAAGGAGAAGGACGCCAACCTCACCGGTGACGACGTGCGCGAGGGCCTGGCCGCGATCGTGTCGGTGAAGCTGAAGGAACCCCAGTTCGAGGGCCAGACCAAGACGAAACTGGGCAACACCGAGGCGAAGTCGGTCGTGCAGACCACGTGCAACGAGTGGCTGGCCGACTGGTTCGAGCGCAACCCCACCGACGCCAAGGCGATCGTCAGCAAGGCGGTGTCGTCCGCCCAGGCCAGGATGGCCGCCCGCAAGGCACGGGAACTGGTGCGGCGCAAGAGCGCGCTGGACATCGGCGGCCTGCCGGGCAAGCTGAAGGACTGCCGCTCCACCAACCCGGAGGAGTGCGAGCTGTACATCGTCGAGGGCGACTCGGCGGGCGGTTCGGCCAAGGAGGGCCGCGACTCGCGGTTCCAGGCGATCCTGCCGATCCGGGGCAAGATCATCAACGTGGAGAAGGCCCGCCTGGACCGGGTGCTGAAGAACACCGAGGTGCAGAGCCTCATCACCGCGCTGGACACCGGCATCCACGACGAGTTCGACCTGTCCAAGCTGCGGTACCACAAGATCATGCTGATGGCCGACGCCGACGTGGACGGCCAGCACATCACCACCCTGCTGCTCACCCTGCTGTTCCGGTTCATGCGGCCGCTGATCGAGTACGGCCACGTGTACGTGACGCAGCCGCCGCTGTACAAGATCAAGTGGCAGCGCAGCGACCCGGAGTACGCCTACTCCGACGCCGAGCGGGACGGCCTGCTGGAGCGCGGCCTGGCGACCGGCAAGAAGATCAACAAGGACGACGGCATCCAGCGGTACAAGGGTCTCGGCGAGATGAACGCCGAGGAGCTGTGGGAGACCACAATGGACCCGGCGAACCGGCTGCTGTCCCGGATCACCCTGGACGACGCCGCCACCGCGGACGAGCTGTTCAGCGTCCTGATGGGCGAGGACGTCGAGGCGCGCCGCTCGTTCATCGTCCGCAACGCCAAGGACGTGCGGTTCTTGGATGTTTAACGCCCCGAACAGGGGCGTTAAAAACTCT
>DATEPR010000343.1:0-5858 GCA_035273045.1 Pseudonocardiaceae bacterium
GGTCCACGCCGGCCGGGCCGAGGCGAGAGGCCCGTCCCGGCCGGCGCATCCAGGGTGGTTGCCCGAGCACAACGCAGCCGATCCATTCCTCCCCGCTGCTTCCTCGTCCCTGCCGCACTTGCGTCGGGACAGCGGTGTCAAGGGTTGCGCAGCAATCGCGCAGCGACGCGACGAAGGAGCGCCGTTGACTCCGTTGGCCCGACGCGAACCCTCAAAGACGAGGAAGCGGCGGAGTGCCAAGCCCCACCCTCGGGTCCAAAGCTCACCCAACCGCCCGAGCCAACGACACCGCGAACATCCCCTCCGGATCGGTGAACCACCGCACCAACTCGAACCCGGCCTCACCCAACTCCCGCGTCACCCCGCTCCGCCGGAACTTGGCCGACACCTCGGTGCGCAACTGCTCCCCCTCCGCAAAGGACACGGACAAGTCCAACGCGGCCAGCCGAACCCGCATGGCCCGCCGCGCCGCCAGTCGCATCTCGATCCACTCGGCGTCAGCATCCCACCTGGCGACGTGTGCGAACGCCGACAGATCGAAGTCGGCACCAAGCTCCCGGTTGAGCACGGCCAGCACGTTCTTGTTGAACTCGGCGGTCACACCGGCCGCGTCGTCGTAGGCGCGTACCAGCACCGGAGGGTCCTTCACCAGGTCCGTGCCGAGCAGCAGCCACTCCCCCTCGAACAGCACCGACCGCACGGACGACAGGAACTTGGCGCGTTCGCTGGGCACCAGGTTGCCGATGGTGCCGCCGAGGAAGGCGACCAGCCGGGGCCGGGTGCCGGGGACCAGGTCGAGGTGTTCGGTGAAGTCGCCCACCACGCCGTGTACGGACAGGCCCGGATAGTCGGCCGCGATGGCCGCCGCCGACTCGCGCAACGCCGTGGCGGACACGTCGACCGGGACGAACTGGTCCAGACCGGTCAGGGCGGACAGCAGGAGCCGGGTCTTCTCCGACGATCCCGAGCCGAGTTCGACCAAGGACCGCGCACCGGTGAGGTCGGCGATCTCGGCCGCCCGGGCGGCGAGCACGGCGCGCTCGACCCTGGTCGGGTAGTACTCGGGCAAAGTGGTGATCCGCTCGAACAACTCGCTGCCCCGCGCGTCGTAGAACCACTTGGGCGGCAGGGTTTTCGGTTCGGCGAGCAGGCCGTCGAGCACGTCGGCGCGCAGGGCCTGCGCCTGATGGTCCGGGCTGAGGTGCACGTCCACCGTGATGTCGCTCATGTCGTCCCCGTCTTCGTGTGGTCGGTCAGGTCGCGCGTCCGCACCCCGGATCTGGTGGCCACCACCAGGTGCCGGTCCGGGACCGGCTGCCAGCGCGGGTCGTCGTCCCACGGCTCGGACGCGACGACCACGTCGTCGGCGCCGGACAGCACGGACAGCGCGTGGTCCCACGCGGTGCCGATCACCGTTTCGCCGTCGGTGAGCAGCAGGTTGAGCCGGGAGCCGGGGGCCAGCGCCGCCACCTCGGTGACCAGCGCGGCGACCGCGTCGGCCGGAGCCGCGCCCTCGGTGATGCGGTGCCGCAGCACGGCCCACAGCAGCGCCGAGTCCGTCGGCGCGTCCATCGTCAGCAGGTCGGTCACCGGCAGCCCGGCGGCCGGCACGACCATGGAGTCCGGCCAGTCGGTGATCCGGCCGTTGTGGCTGAACAGCCACTTCCCGGCGGTGAACGGCGCGCACGCCGTCTCGGTGACGGGCATGCCGACCGTCGCCGACCGGACTGCGGCGAGCACCGCGCCGGACGACACGGTGCCGGACAGCGCCAGGAAGTTCTCGTCCGTCCACATCGGAACAGAACGCCGGTAGCGGACCGGGAATTCCCGGTCCGCCGGGTACCAGCCGACGCCGAAGCCGTCCGCGTTGACGGTGCCGCCGCCGCGCATGTCACACGGCGCCCAGCTCTGCCTCAGCAGTGCGTGGTCGCGCTCGGTCAGCAGGTCGGCCAGTGACCTGGCGGGACCGAGATAGGCGATGTGCCGGCACACCTGGTCAGGCCGGTTCGTCCGGTCGCACGTCCCTGGCACACCGGAAGCCGGCGAAGATCTGCCGCCGGATCGGGTAGTCCCAGTTGCGGAACGTGCCCCGGCAGGCGACCTGGTCGGTGCCGAAGGAGCCGCCGCGCAACACCTTGTACTCCGGTCCGAAGAAGACCTCGGAGTACTCGCGGTACGGGAACGCGGCGAAACCGGGGTACGGGACGAAGTCGCTGGACGTCCACTCCCACACGTCACCGACGAGCTGGTGCACACCCAGCGGTGACGCGCCCGCCGGGTAGGCGCCGACGGTGGCCGGCCGCAGGTGCCGTTGACCGAGGTTGGCGTGCGCGGCCGTCGGTTCGTCGTCGCCCCACGGGTAGCGGCGGGACCGGCCGGTCGCCGGGTCGTACCGGGCCGCCTTCTCCCACTCGGCCTCGGTGGGCAGCCGGCGGCCGGCCCACGCGGCGTACGCCTCGGCCTCGTGGTAGCAGACGTGCACGACGGGTTCGTCGTCCGGGACCGGTTCCACCACGCCGAACCGGTCACGCAGCCACCGGTCCCCGTCGCGGTGCCAGAAGCGGGGCGCGACGAATCCTTCGTCCTGGCGGTGCGCCCAGCCGGCCGCGCTCCACCAGCGTGGGTCGTCGTAGCCGCCGGCCGCGATGAACCGCTGGTAGGCGGCGTTGGTGACCGGAACGGTGTCGATGGCGAACGCCGGCACGTGCACCTGGTGGGCGGGGCGCTCGTTGTCCAGCGCCCACGGTTCGGCCGACGTGCCCATGGTGAACGGCCCGCCGGGCACGATCACCTCGGCCGGCAACCGTTGCCCCTCGGGCGGTTTCGGTGGTGGCGGCGCGTCGAGCACGGCGGCGCCGGAGCGGAGCTGGTGGGTGGCCAGCATGGTCTCGTCGTGCTGCTGCTCGTGTTGGGCGATCATGCCGAACGCGAAGGCGTCGGTCACCAGTCGCCCGCCTTCCAGCGGTGTGGTGGCCAGCACGTCCAGCACCTTGTCCCGCACCTGGCGGACGTAGCCGCGGGCCTCGGTCGGGTTCAGCAGCGGCAGCGAAGGCCGGGTCGCCCTCGGGTGCTGGAAGGCGTCGTACAGCTGGTCGATGTCCTGGCGGATCGGTTCCCGCCCGCCGACGTCCCGGACCAGCCACAGCTCTTCCTGGTTGCCGATGTGCGCCAGGTCCCACACCAGGGGCGACATCAGCCTGGAGTGCTGTTTGACGAGATCGTCGTCGTCGACCGAGTCGGTGAGCACCGTGCTCCGGTCACGTGCCCTGCGCAGCGCCTGCTCGACCGTGTCGCGCAGGCGTTCGGTATCGCTGAAATCCACGTCCGTGGTCATGGGACTCCCCTCCCAGTCCGGTTTCGATCAGCTCGACCACTCGCCGGTGCACCGAGTCGGCCAGCACCGGCCCGATGTCCGCGCCGACCCGCGTGTCCTTGCCCAGTGCCCGTTCGGCCAACGCCGCCACCGATTTCGCCGCACGGGCGATCCGGTTGTCCGCCATGCCGTAGCGGGCCGCGTGCAGCCACCGGCCGGCGGCCGGTTCGGTGGCGGCGAGCACCGCGTCCACCGTCGGCTCGTCCGCCATCAGGCCGGCCAACAGCACGGCCGGGACGATCCAGCCGTCCCCGTCCTGGGCGTCCAGGTACCGGACCTCCAGGTAGCCGCGCGGGCGCACCGGCGGGAACAACGTGGACAGGTGGTAGTCCAGGTCGTCCTCGGTGGGGCGCACCGGGATGGCGCCGTCGATCCACTCGGCGAACGTCATGTGGACCGGCGGTGTCCAGTTGCCCGCGTCGCTGCGCACGCACATCACGGGGGCGTCCAACGCCTTGCGCGCCCAGTAGGCCGCCGGGTCCGCGGTGACCGCGGCGGGCCGGTTGCGCACCGGATCGGCGCCGAACATGGTGCGCATCCGCCCGGACACCCATATCGAGCTGGTGCCGCGCCGCTGGCCCGAGTTGGCGAACAGCGCGGACAGGACGGGGCCGAGCGCGTGCAGCGCCGCCCACCTGTCGGCCACCTGGTCCCGCTGGCCGACGTCCACACACACCTGGAGCCCGGCCGACGCGCACATCCAGGCCAGGCCGTCGGTGCCGTGCGCGGCGAACGCGCTGGCCATGGCGGCGTAGCGGGGTGTGTCCAGCAGGCGGCGCACCGCACGGCCCTGGTCCAGGCCGCACCGGCCGAGCACCAGGCCGTGCTCGGCGAGCAGGGCGCCGACGGTTGTCGCGTCCTCGGTGACTGTGGTGATGAGATCGGTCAGGGAGCCGTGCGGCGGCGCGGAAATCTCGACCTGACCACCCGGTTCGACAGTGACCAGCGAACCTCGCGGCATCGGTAGGTTCGGGCTGTCCGGGTTGACTGTATGGGGAGCGTGCGCTCCGAGTGCGGCTGCCAGCCGCGCCAGTTCGAGCGGAGCGTGCGGGTCGCGTGCGTCGTGCACTGTCCACTCCAGCTCGACACCGACCAGTCTGGGTGGCCCGTGCTTGAAACATACTGAGGCGACGTACGTCTCGGCGGCCGCGCGGTCGTGCAGCGGGGCCGATACGTGTTCGGCCGTCGCCGTGTCACGTAACGCGGTCATGTGGTCATCCCGTCCGTGCAGGCACATCCGTCGATGCGTCTGCCGATCGACGCTACCCGCGGGGTACGACAGTCGCATGGGGCCGGAGGTGAACCGTGGGTGTCCGCGGCCTGGCGGCGCGGATCACCGGTCCGCCGACGCTGGCGGTGAGCAGGCAGATCCCGCGCGGTGCGGGCGATCCCACGGGCGCCGCGGGAATCGCGCGCATCCCAGTGAGCGAGCGTGATCTTCCACGCCATGGGACAATAGCGGGCGATATCCTCAGCTGCGGAAGCGCCGGCGATGTCCCGAGCCGTACGTACGGTTTGCGATCGGCCCGCCCGTCCTGCGACGATCAGAGGGTGCCGAGGGTCAGCCAGGATCACCTCGACGCGCGGCGACGGCAGATCCTCGACGGATCGCGGGCGTGCTTCGCGCGATACGGCTACGAGGGTGCCACCGTGCGCCGGTTGGAAGAAGCCACTGGCCTGTCCCGGGGCGCCATCTTCCACCACTTCCGGGACAAGGAGTCGCTGTTCCTGGCGCTGGCCGAGGACGACGCGCACCGCATGGCGGACGTGGTCGCCGAGCAGGGCCTGGTCCAGGTCATGCGCGACCTGCTGCACCAGCGGCACGGCGGCGGCCGGGCCGACGATCCCGGCGGCGAGCACCCGGCGGCCTGGCTGGGCACCCGGCTGGAGGTCTCCCGGCGGCTGCGCACCGACCCGGACTTCCGCGCCCGCTGGGCCGAGCGGTCCAAGGAGTTGACCACCGCGACCACCGAACGCCTGCTGCGCCAGCGGGCCGCCGGCAACCTGCGCGACGACGTCGATGTCGGCGTGCTCACCGCGTTCCTGGAACTGGTGCTGGAGGGCCTGGTGTCGCACCTGGCGATGGGCCTGCCCGCGGACGACCTGGAGTCGGTGCTGGACGTGGTCGAGGAGACGGTCCGGCGGCACCGCGGGACGTAATCCGGTGGACCGGGCGCCGTCCGCTCCGGCAGAGTGACGGTCCGGGGTGTCGTCGTGCCGCTGGGGGTCGTCATCGGTTCGCTGGTTCGGTACACGGTGGCCGCGACTTTGGCCCGCACCGCGGACGAGATGGTGGGGCTGTCGGTCGTCCTGCTGGTGCTGGGCCGGACTGGGAGTCCGGCGCTGGCCGGTGCCGCCGTCGCCGGTTACACGTTGCCGGCGGTGGCCACCGGACCGCTGCTCGGCGCCTGGCTGGCCGGCGCGGGCCGCCGGGCACCGTGGGCGCTGGCCGGCAACGACCTGGTGCTCGCCGTGGTGGCGGGTG
>DATEPR010000344.1:0-4355 GCA_035273045.1 Pseudonocardiaceae bacterium
TGCCGGCAGCGCTGGACCAGCACATGGTGCTCACGCTGCGGTCCGTCGGCCGCCGGCTCGACGAGGACGGCTGACCCTCACCGCGGCTCGTCGTACTCCTCGTCCCGCGCCCTGGCCAGCAACTGCGGCAGCGTCGCCTTCGCCCGGTTCTCCACCGAGATCCGCAGCACCTCGGCCAGCACGTTGACCAGGCCCTGCTGCAGCGCGGCACCGTCGGCGTCGCGGGTGCCCGGCCGCAGGGTCAGCAGTCGCGTGCCCGCCGCCTCCACCAGATGCTGGGTGGCGAACTGGGTGCTGTCCAACAACTCCGACAGCAACCGCAGCGCCGCGATCGGCGGCAGGCCCACGCGGTGCAGCTCCAGCGCGCTCAGCAACGCGCGGGGCCGGATCACCCGGACCACGCCGTCGTCGGTCCGGCCGACCACACCGTGCCGGGTCAGCGCGTACAGCAGCGCCGGATGGTCCGACTCGACGCGGCCGATCAGCATCTCCAGCGTGGCGCCGCCGCGGTCGCCGTGGTGCGTGCCGAGCATCGCCTCGATGGACACCAGGTTGAATCCCTGGCGTTGCAGGCCCTTGATGGTCTCCAGGCGCCGCACGTGTGACTCGTCGTAGTACGCCACCCGCCCGCGCCGCACCGGTGGCGGCAGCAGCTTCCGCGCCTGGTGCGCCCGGATGTTGCGCGGTGACATGCCGACCTTTCTGGACAACTGTTCCACCGTGTAGCCGCTGCCGGGGTCGGTGGCGGCGTGTGGGTCGGTCGTCTGCGCACTGCGCTGCGGCATGTCGGATCCCTCCCGAACAGGTCCATCGATGTCGTCGATCGGTGCTTTCGAGCCTCAGCTCCGGCTATCCGCGCGTCGAGGCGTTGCCCGTCTCCCGTCCGGGAATGGGAAACAGGGAAACGGGCCGGGCAGGCGCGGCGTGCCCGGTTCGTCCCGTGCTCGTCGCGCTGTGCGATCGGGCGAATACATAGCCGCAGGTAGGTGCGCTTTTCACGGACGGCGTTAGTCTGTTTGGACCCTTCGGTTCGGCCGGCACGTGGGTAACGTGAGCGGTCGTTCACGACCCAATGGCAAAAGGGGAGGCAGCGTCGGGGTGGACGAGCCGCGGACGGCCGGCAAATCTGGCGTTTCTGCCCGAGCATTCGGGGAGCGGCTGCGTACCCTCCGTACCGAACGTGGGCTTTCGCTCGCCGACCTTTCCGTCCGCGTCCATTACAGCAAGGGATACCTGAGCAAGGTCGAGAACGGCGACAAGCCGCCGACGGTGCAGCTCGCCCGCGGCTGTGATCAGGCGTTGGGTGCCGACGGCGGTCTACTGAGGATGCTGATCGGCCCCGCCGGCACCACCCAGGGACCGAGCGTTCCCCGCCCTGCCAAGGCAACCGCGCGCCGTGACGCCCAACCCAGGCCGGCCCAGCTGCCCGCCGCCGTCGCCGACTTCGCCGGCCGCGGGTACGAGATCGGCCAACTCGACGCGATGCTCGCCGGCCGCACGCCGGGCGGGATGCTCATCGTGCTGATCGAGGGACTCGGCGGCATCGGGAAAACCACGCTGGCGCTGCACTGGGCGCACAAACTGCGGTCCCGATTTCCCGATGGCGCATTGTTCGCCGATCTACGCGGCTATCACCCGACCGGAGTACCGGCTGGTCCGTCGGATATCCTCGCCGGATTCCTGCGGGCACTCGGGGTGGCTCCGGAGACGATCCCGTCGGACGACGCCGACCGGGCCGCGCTGTTCCGCAGCGCGATGGACGGCAGACGCATGTTGCTGGTCCTGGACGACGCCAGCGACGCGGAACAGGTCGAGCCGCTGCTGCCCGGTTCCGCGGACTGCCTGGTTCTGGTCACCACGCGGACCCGGCTGTCCGGTCTGGTGGTGCGGCACGGCGCCCGGCGGCTCGGGCTCGGCGGGCTGCCGGCCGAGGAGGCGATGGCGCTGCTGGCCGGGATCGTCGGCGCGCAACGGGTGGCCGCGGAACCCGAGGCCGCGGCACAACTGGTGGCGCGGTGCGCGAACCTGCCGCTGGCACTGCGGATCGTGGCCGACCGCGCGGCCAGCCGGCCCGGCCGGCCACTGGTCGACCTCGTCGCGGAACTGCGGTCGGAGAGCGACCGGCTGGACGTGCTGTCCGTGGCCGGTGACGAGACGGCCGCCGTGGGCAGCGTGTTCTCCTGGTCGTACCGGACACTGCCGGCCCAGGCCGCGCGGGTGTTCCGGCTGCTGGGCCTGTTCCCCGGCCGGGAACCCAGCGTCCCCGCCACGGCCGCGCTGCTGGGCACCACCAAGGCGTACACCCGGCGGCAGTTGGACAGCCTGGCCGCCGTCCACCTGGTGGAGGAGATCGGCAGGGACGGCTACCGGCTGCACGACCTGGTGCGCCTCTACGCGGCCGACCGGGTGCGCATGGAGGACTCCGAGGCGATGCGCGACGCGGCACTCGCCCGCCTGGCCACCTGGTACCTGCACACCGCGGACCGCGCCGACCGGGTGTTGCTGCCGCAGCGGTGGCGGCCCCCGCTGGACTCGCGGCCGTCGGCGCCGCCGCTGGACTTCACCGACCACGCCGACGTGCTCGCCTGGTTCGACGCCGAGCGGAGCACCATCGCGCAACTCACCCGGGACACCGCGGCGCGGGGCATGCACGACCTGGCCTGGCGGCTGCCGGGGACGCTGCGCGAGTTCCTGTCCATGCGCGGCCTGTGGACCGAACTGATCGAGACCCACGAGATCGCGCTGGCGTCGGCGCGGGCCACCGGTGACCCGGTCGGGCAGGCGATCGTGCTGAACAACCTGGGCATCGCCCGGGCGAACACCGGCCAGCCCGACCACGCGCACACCCTGCTGTGCCAGGCGTTGCTGCTGCGCAAGGAGGTCGGCGACGTGCGCGGCGAGGCCGCCGTGGCCAACAATCTCGGCCTGCTGCACCGCGCCCGCGGCGAACTGTCCACCGCGGCGACCCACCACCGGCGCGCCATCAACCTGTTCCGGCAGGCCGGCGACCAGTGCGGCGAAGGGCAGGCACTGAACAACCTCGGCATCGCGTACGTCGCGCTCGGCCGGATCACCGAGGCCACCGAGTGCTACCAGCGGGCGCTGGCGGTCCTGGTCGACATCGGCGACCAGCCGGGGCAGGCGGACACACTGGACAGTCTGGGCAGCGCCTACCAGGTGGTGGGCGACTACCACGCCGCCGTGGACTACCACCTGCGGGCCGTGCTGCTGTACCGGGAACTCGGCGAGCAGACCGGTGAGGCGAGCGCACTGGACAATCTGGGCACCGCGCTGGCCGCCGGCGGATCGGACACGCTGGCGCGGGAATCCTGGGAGCACGCGCTGGCCCTGTACGAGGAGCTGGACGCGGAACGGGCGCGGGACGTGCGGGCACGGTTGGCCCGCGAGCACGCCAGGGTGAGTTGACGGATTATCCCACGAATGCCGGGCAAACCACGGCCAGGTTTCGTGTAATCATTACTGCACAATCCCCCGGCGCGCCGGGCTGATCGTCCGGTGCGCCTCCCCGTCGAGAATCACCCCGTCGACCGAGGAGTTGGCCGATGTCGAATACACTTGTCCGTTGGGTCGCCCGTTCCCTTGTCGCCGGATGTCTGATTGCCGGGACCGTCGTGATGGGCATGGGACCGTCGGCCGCGGCGACCACCGCGACCGTTCCCCCGGCACCGGCTCCGCCCACCATCACGCAGAACGGGGACTCCTGGACCGGCAACTGAACACCGGTGGATGACGCCGAGCCGTCGTGACGCGAACCGGGAAAGGCGGTCACGACGGCGCGGCCCGGCTGTGGCGGACTCCTGCGCGCCGCCACGGCGGTGTGGGTAATTGTGTTTACGACAAATGCCGCCTCGTGGGCCGGCGATGTTGTCGCGTGACTCCGACGCCCTTTGTGAAGGCTCGCGTTCCGTCATACTCGTTCGGCGGCGGACGCGATGCCAGCATTCGGTTCGGTTTGACACCGAACGCGGGTGTCGTGAGTCCGCGACGGCGCAATTCACGCCGTCAGGAGCGCAGCCGCAGGCCACTCGGTGTGGCGCGGAAACCCGCGTCCCGCAACACTTCCGCGAGCCGGGACGTGAGCGCCGCGGCGCCGTCGGCCCGCTGCACGGCCAGCCCGCCGAGCCAGCCGTCGTGCACCGCCTTCGCCAGCGACTCGGCCGCGGTGCGCAGCGCCTGCTCGTCCTCGGTGAACGACAGCAGCGACCGGCCGCCGCGTTCCACGTACAGCACCGGTTTCCCGTCCACCAGCACCACGAGCGCGCCCGCCTTGCGGCCCGGCCGGTGTTTCGTGTCGCCGATCGCCGCCGGCCAGTCCAGCGCGGCACCGTACGGCT
>DATEPR010000345.1:0-12286 GCA_035273045.1 Pseudonocardiaceae bacterium
GAGACCGGCCTCGTCGAACCGGTCGCGGCGGCAACGCTCGGCGATCAACTGGGCCGTCGCCGCCGGAATCCGGCCGGTGGCAGCCTTCGCCCTGGCCAGTGCGGCCTCGACGGCCAGCAGCGCGGCGAGCCAGTCCGGCTGGCCGCCGAACATGCCACCGAGCAGGTCAGACATTGAAGAAGACCGTCTCCCCGTCACCTTGCAGGCGGATGTCGAACCGGTAGCCGCCGTCGGTCGCGGTAGCGATCAACGTGTCCCGCCGGTCGGCGTCCACCGCGGCCAGCACCGGATCGGTGGCGTTCTCCGGGGCGTCCGGGAAGTAGATCCGGGTGACGAGATGGTTGAGCAGGCCACGGGAGAACACGGCGACGTCGATGTGCGGGGCCTCGGTGGCGTCACCGGCCGGTTGGGCGGGCGGTCGGACCGTGGTGATCCGGTAGCCGCCGTGCTCGTCGGTGGGGCAGCGGCCGAAGCCCTGCCGGCCCTCGCCGCCGGCCTGCCAGGTCTCCACGAGCGCGTCCGGCAGCGGTTCGCCCGCGCCGTCGGTGACCGTGCCGGTGATGGTGATCGCGCCCGGCGTGCCGTCCGGCACCGCCTGCGGGCCGTCCGGCCACGGCAGGCCGATGTGCAGGAACGGGCCGACCGTCTGGGACGGGGTGATCTCAGTCATCGTGGTCCTCCCCCGACTCGAACGGCGTCGGCCGGGAGCCGCGCAGCACGATGTCCCACTCGAACGCCAGCGCCCAGTTCGGCTGCGTGCGGCTGATGTCGAACCGGGACACCAGGCGCTGCCGGCCGTGCGGGTCGGGCACCGAGTTGAAGATCGGGTCCAGCGGCAGCAGCGGATCGTCCGGGAAGTACATCTGGGTGACCAGCCGCTGGGTGAACGCCCTGCCGAACACGGAGAAGTGGATGTGCGCGGGCCGCCACGCGTTGTCGTGGTTGCCCCACGGGTAGGCGCCCGGCTTGATCGTGGTGAAGGTGTAGCGGCCGTCGGCGTCGGTGAGCGCGCGGCCGCCGCCGCCGAAGTTCGGGTCCAGCGGCGCCGGCCAGTTGTCCACCACGTGCCGGTACCGGCCGCAGGCGTTGGCCTGCCAGATCTCCACCAGCGTGTTGGGCACCGGCCGGCCGTCGCTCTCCAAGACCCTGCCGTGCACGATGATCCGCTGGCCGATCGGCTCGCCGGGGAACTGCTTGGTCAGGTCGCCGTCGGTGGGGCCGATCCGGTCCTCGCCGAACACCGGGGCCGTGGTCTCGGTGAGCTGCTGCGGCAGCACCACCAGCGGGTGCTTGGGTGCGCGCAGCACGTTCGACCGGTAGTCGGGAAAGCTCACCGGCGGGTGCACGCCGCTCACGCTCTCGAACAGCGGCTGGTCCATCGAGTCAACTCCTTTCGGGCGTCCGCCCGCCTGCGGTCGCCTGCAACGCGCGCAGCACGTCCAGTTCGGTCTCGGTCGGCGGTTCGGTGACGACCAGGTCGTCATGCACGACCAGCGGCCAGGCCGTGGCCTCCAGCGCCTGCTCCACGGTGGCGCCGGGATGCAGTTGGGTGAGCACCAACTCGCAGGTGTCCGGATCGGGTTCCAGCACACCGAGATCGGTGATCACCCGGCGCGGGCCGGCGCCACGCAGGCCCAGCCGCTCGCGATCACCGGCGCCCGAGCCGAACCCGAAGCTGGTCACGAAGTCCACCCGGTCGGTGAACGTCCGCCTGCCCTGCCGCACCACGACGATCACCTCACGGCAGGACGCCGCGATCTCCGGTGCGCCGCCGGCGCCGGGCAGCCGGATCTTCGGGTGCTCGTAGTCGCCGCCGATCACGGTGGTGTTGATGTTGGCGTACCGGTCGATCTGCGCCGCGCCGAGGAAGCCGATGTCCACCCGGCCCGGTTGGAGCCAGTAGTTGAACACCTCTGGCACGGTGATCACCGAGTCGGCCGTCTCGGCCAGCACACCGTCCCCGATGGACAGTGGCAGGTGGCCGGGTTTGGCGCCGAGCGTGCCGGACTCGTAGACCAGCACCAGGTTCGGCGCGTGGGTGCGGCGGGCCAGGTTGGCCGCGGTCGACGGCAGCCCGATGCCGACGAAGCACACCACGCCGTCGTGCAGCGCGCGGGCCGCCGCGACGGTCATCATCTCGTCGCTCGTCCAGTCGGCCACGGCTACTCGCCTCCCGCCCGCATGACGTGTTCGTCCAACCACTCCTGGAAGGTCTCCCGTTCCCTGCTGATCGCGTCCCACCGCTGGTAGTACTCGTTGTCCCGCACCGAGTATCCATCCGCATAGGACGGATGCGCGCCGCCGGGCACCACGGCGACCCGGTCCACCACCCAGTTGGGCAGCACGACCGCGCCCGGTCTCGGGGTGAACTCGTCCACCCGCTCCTCGACGGTGACCAGGGACCGCTGGGCGGCCAGCACCGCCTCCTTCTGCACGCCGGTGATGCCCCACATCATCACGTTGCCGTGCCGGTCGGCCTGCTGCGCGTGGATGATCGTGACGTCCGGGCGGATCGCCGGCACGGCGGTCAGCACCTCGCCGGTGAACGGGCAGGTGACGGTCCTGATGTTGGTGGTGTGCGCGATCAGGTCGGTGCCGGTGTAGCCGCGCAGCACGGCGAACGGCAGGCCGGACGCGCCGGCGACGTACCGGTTGGCCATGCCGGCGTGGCTGTGTTCCTCGATCTCCAGCGGCACCGGCCAGTCGTGTTCGACGGCGTCGCGGAACCGGTGCAGCGAGCCGACGCCGGGGTTGCCGCCCCAGGAGAAGACCAGTTTGCTGGCGCAGCCGGCGCCGATGAGCTGGTCGTAGACGATGTCCGGCGTCATCCGGACCAGGGTGAGGCCCGTTCTGCGCTGCCGGATGATCTCGTGGCCGGCCGCGTGCGGGATGAGGTGGGTGAACCCCTCCAGCGCGACCGTGTCGCCGTCGTGCACGAGGTCGGCGACCGCCTCGTCGAGACCGGCGAAGGTGGCGAGTGGCACGCGCCTGCTCCCCCCGTCCAAAGTGGTTCGCCTCGCGTAACTAGTGTTCGCATCTCGAACAGTAGGGCTCTGGACACGGAACGGTCAACTGCCACGTCACAACCTGGACACTTGCTCGATCGAGTGTTGACGGCCACACCTGCCCGGCCTACGTTCGCATCCAGCACATGGGGTTCGTTATCCGTACGCACCCGGTGGAGTGTGGCGTGAACATGCTGGACGGACGGACATGGCACGGTACGACCCCTGCCCGCGGTACGCGGGCGGTTCGGCCGTGCGCGGCGGCAGCGCGCCCCACCCGTTCCGATCACAGACCAACCGCAGGGGAGCAATGATGGCTCAACGGATGTCCCGCCGCGACGCGCTCAAGACGGCCGGCCTGGGTCTGGGCGCGCTGGGTGCGAGCGGACTGCTGGCGGCCTGTTCGAGCGGCCTGAAGGGTGCGAGCGGAGGCGGTGGCGGCGGTTCGACCACCACGTTGAGGATCGGCTACGTCAGCCCGCAGACCGGTCCGCTCGCGTCGTTCGCCACCGGTGACAACTTCATCATCAACAAGCTCAAGCCGGTGCTCAGCAAGGGTTTCAACGCCGGCGGCAAGACGTGGAACATCGAGGTGGTGGTCAAGGACAGCCAGTCCACCACGACCCGCGCCACCCAGGTGACCCAGCAGCTCATCAACTCCGACAACGTCGACATCGTGGTCGCGTCGGCCACGCCGGACACGGCCAACCCGGTGTCGGACGCCTGCGAGGCGGCCGGGATGCCCAACGTGACCACGATCGTGCCGTGGGAGGCGTGGTTCTTCGGCCGGGGCAAGAAGCAGGGCGAGTCGTTCAACTACTCGACTATGTTCTTCTTCGGCATGAAGGAGTTCACCGACCTGTTCCTGCACATGTGGAAGACCGTCGGCAACTCCGGCGGCCCGGTGGCCTGCCTGTGGCCCAACGACACCGACGCCAACGCCTTCCGCGCCGGCTTCCCGCCCGCGATGAAGCCGGCCGGCTACACCGTGGTGGACGGCGGCGCCTACGCCGACGGCACCACCGACTACTCGGCGCAGATCGCGAAGTTCAAGGCGGCCGGCACCGAGCTGTTCACGTGCACGCCGATCCCGCCGGACTTCCAGGTGTTCTGGAAGCAGGCCGCGCAGCAGGGCTACAAACCGAAGCTGGCCACCGTGGCGAAGGTGATGCTGTTCCCCAGCGAGGCCGTGTCACTGGGCAAGCTGAGCAACAACATCGCCACCGACGTGTGGTGGAGCCCGTTCAGCCCGTACAAGTCGACCTTCGACGGCACGAGCGCGAAGCAACTGGCCGACGAGTTCGCCAAGGCCACCGGTTCGCAGTGGACGCAGGCGCTCGGCTCGGTGTACTCGCTGTTCGAGATCTCCGTGCAGGCGCTGAGGTCGGCCAGCGACCCGAAGGACCGCAAGGACGTCGCGGACAAGCTGAAGAACATGAAGATCAGCGGCATCAGCGGCCCGCTGGACTTCACCACCGGCCCGCAGCCGGGCATCGCGCTGCAGAAGATCAGCGGCGGCCAGTGGCGGCCGGGCTCCCAGTTCCCGTGGGACATGACGCTGGTGGACAACACGTTCAACCCGGACGTGCCGGTCAACGGCGACCTGCAACCGACGAACGCATGACGACCGCACTCGAACTGGACGGGATACGCAAGCGGTTCGGCCGGGTGCTGGTGGCCGACGGGCTGTCGCTGGCCGTTGCGGAAGGCCAGTTGCTCGGCATCGTCGGTCCCAACGGCGCCGGGAAGACGACGCTGTTCGGCATGATCTCCGGTGAGGTGGCGCCGGACGCGGGCGAGATCAGGTTGGGTGACCGGCCCATCACCTCGCTCGGTCCGGCGGCCCGGACCCGGCTCGGCGTCGGCCGGACCTACCAGGTGCCCCGCCCGTTCGAGCACATGAGCGTGTTCGAGAACGTGCTCACCGGTGCGGTGTACGGAGCCCAGCTGGGCAAGGCGGAGTCGCGGGAGACGGCGCTGCGGGTGCTGGAGCTGACCGGCTTGCTGCCGGTGGCCAACCGCCAGGCCGGCCGGCTGACCCTGCTGGCCCGCAAGCGGCTGGAGGTGGCCAGGGCGCTGGCCACCCGGCCGACCGTGCTGCTGCTGGACGAGGTGGCCGGTGGGCTGACCGACCCCGAGGTGGACGAGCTGCTGGCGATCGTCGGCACGCTGCGCGAGCAGGGCCTGACCGTGCTGTGGATCGAGCACGTGGTGCACGCCCTGCTGCGCAGCGTGGACCGGTTGGTGTGCCTGGCGTCGGGCAGCCTGGTCGCGGACGGCGCACCGGCCGCGGTGATGGCCGACCCGACGGTCCGCCAGGTCTACCTGGGTGCCGACGTGCGGACGGTGGCGTCATGACCGACCTGCTCACCCTGTCCGGGCTGACCGTCCACCACGGACAGTTGGCCGCGCTCACCGACCTGGACCTGGCACTGGCCGAAGGCACCACACTCGCGGTGATCGGCGCCAACGGCGCCGGCAAGACCACCCTGCTGCGCACCATCGCCGGCACCCACCGCCCGACGACGGGCACCATCACGTTCGCCGGCCAGGACGTCACCGCCATGCCGGCGCATCGCCGGGCCGCCGAGGGCATCCGGCTGGTCCCGGAGGGTCGCCGGCTGTTCCCGTCGCTGACCGTGGAGGAGAACCTGCTGGCCGGCGCCTACCGGACCCGCAAGGGTCCGTGGGACGTCCCGGCCGTCGTGGAGCTGTTCCCGTGGATCGGCGAGCGGAAGCGGCAGTCGGCGCGGCAGCTGTCCGGCGGCGAGCAGCAGGCGGTGGCCATCGGCCGGGCGCTGATGGGCAATCCGCGGCTGCTGCTGCTCGACGAGATCTCGCTCGGCCTGGCACCGCTGGTGGTCGGCCAGCTCTACCAGGCCCTGCCCAGGATCATGGCCGGCGGCACCACGGTGCTGCTGGTGGAACAGGACGTCAGCCAGGCGCTGCGCACCGCCGACCGGGTGCTGTGCCTGCTGGAGGGCCGCACGGTGCTCAGCGGAACGCCCGCCGAGCTGACCGCGGAACGGATCGAGAGCGCCTACTTCGGCCTCACCCGAACAGGAGGCACCTCGTGACCCAGGAACCCGCGTCCCACGCTGCCGGGAGGTGACACGTCATGGTGTGGGTGAACGCGATCGTGCAGGGCCTGCTGCTGGGCGGGCTGTACGCGCTGTTCGCATGTGGACTGTCGCTGATGTTCGGCGTGATGCGGATCGTGAACCTGGCGCACGGGGACATCGCGGTGCTCGGGTCGTTCCTGGCGTACTCGATCATCGCGGCCACCCCGATCGGCGTGCTCGGCGCGACCCTGATCGTGCTGCCCGTCTTCGCGGCGTTCGGCTATCTGGTCCAAAGTGGACTGCTGTCGCCGGCGCTGAGGGTCGGGCCGCTGTCCACCCTGCTGGCCACGTTCGGCCTGTCCATCGTCATCCAGAACGCGCTGCAACAGGGCTACACCGGCGACACCCGCGCGCTGGACGTCGGTTCGCTGATCTCGGCGTCGCTGCGCATCACCGGCCAGATCTCGGTGGCGTACCTGTCGCTCATCACGTTCGCGCTGGCCGTCGTCGTGCTCGCGGCGCTGCAACTGTTCCTGTCCCGCACCGGCACCGGCCGGATCATGCGGGCCACCGCGGACGACCCGGAGGCGGCCACCCTGTCCGGCGCCAACCCCCGGCACGTCTACGGCGTCGCCACCGCGCTCGCATTCGTCACGGTCGCGCTGGCCGGCCTGATGTTCGGGATGCAGTCGTCGTTCTCGCCCAGCATCGGGCCGACCCGGCTGCTGTTCGCGTTCGAGGCCGTCGTGATCGGCGGGCTAGGGTCGCTGTGGGGCACGCTGCTCGGCGGCATGGTGCTCGGCCTGGCGCAGTCGCTGGGCGCCCAGTACGACCCGGCGTTCACCCTGCTCGCCGGGCACATCATCTTCCTGGCGGTGCTGGCCTTCCGGCCGCAGGGCCTGATCCCGGCGCGGAGGACCGCATGACCACGGTGGCGGCTCCGGCGACGTTGTCGGTCCGGCGCGGTGGCCGGACCAGCGTGTGGACCGGTGTCGGGTCCGGCGTGGTGGTGCTGGTGCTGGCGTACCTGCCGTACCTGGTCACCACGAGCGTCACCGGCACCATCGTGACGTTCCTGGAACTGCTGGCCATGTCGGTGATGTGGAACCTGCTCGCCGGTTACGCCGGCCTGGTGTCCATCGGCCAGCAGGCGTACGTCGGGCTCGGCGCCTACGCCGTGCTGCAACTGTCCGACTGGGGCGTGCAGCCGTTCCTCGGGGTGTTCCTCGCCGCGGCGGTGTGCGCGGTGATCGCGCTGCCCACGTCGCTGCTGGCGTTCCGGCTGCGCGGTGACTACTTCGCCGTCGGCACCTGGGTGATCGCCGAGGTGTACCACCTGCTGCTGTCCCGCGACTCCGCGCTGGGTGGCGGCAGCGGGCGGGCGCTGACCACGCTGTCGGACTTCGATCCCGTGGTGCGCCAGGCGATCACCTACTGGGTCGCGCTGGCCGTGTGCGCGCTGTGCGTGCTGGGCTGCTACCTGTTGCTGCGCAGCAGGCTCGGCCTGGCGCTGACGGCCGTGCGGGACAACGAGATCGCGGCCGGCAGCACCGGTGTGGCGGTGGGCCGGGCCAAGCGGCTGGTGTACCTGGTGGCGTCGGCCGGTGCCGGTGCCACCGGTGGGGTGATCCTGGTCAGCCAGCTCAACGTGGCGCCGGACTCCATCTTCAGCGTCCAGTACACCGCCTACATGATCTTCATCGTGGTGGTCGGCGGGATCGGCACGCTGGAGGGGCCGATCCTGGGCGCGATCATCTTCGTGGTGATCCAGCAGTTGTTCGCCGACTTCGGCGTGTGGTACCTGATCCTGCTCGGCGTGCTGGCCATCGCCGTGGCGATCTGGCTGCCGCGCGGGCTGTGGGGCACGTTCTCGCACTGGTCCGGTGTGCGGTTGTTCAGCGTGGGATATTCGGTGCGCGGGCTCGACGACAGGCGGAGGAACGGCACGTGAGCAGGACCCAGGTCGGCATCGTCGGCGCCGGACCGGCCGGGCTGATGCTGGCCAGGCTGCTGGAACTGGCCGGCGTCGACAGCGTCGTGGTGGAGAACCGGCCCCAGGAGTACGTGCGGGCCAGGCAGCGGGCCGGCGTGATCGAGCACCGGATCGGCGACCTGCTGCGCCAGGCGCGGGTCGGTGCCCGGCTGGACGAGTTGGGCCTGGTGCACGACGGCATCCACCTCCAGTTCGCCGGCGAACGGCATCACGTCGACTTCCGCGAGCTCACCGGACGCACGGTCACCGTGTGGGCGCAGACCGAGATCGTGAAGGACCTGATCGACGCCCGGCTGGCCGGCGGACTGCCACTGGAGTTCGAGGTCGCCGACACCACCGTGGCCGACGTGGCCGGCGAGCGACCGGTGCTCGGCTATGTCGACTCGGCGGGCGCGGCGCGACGGGTGGAGTGCGACTTCGTCGCCGGCTGCGACGGGTTCCACGGCGTCAGCCGGGCCGCCGTGCCCGGTCGCACCGAGTGGCAGCGCGAGTTTCCCTATGCGTGGCTGGGCATCCTGGCCGACGTGCCGCCGTCCACCGACGAGCTGATCTACTCCCGCCACGACAACGGATTCGCCCTGCACAGCCTCCGCTCCCCCACGGTCAGCCGGCTCTACCTCCAGGTGGCGCCGGACGAGTCGCTGGACAACTGGTCGCACGACCGGATCTGGGCCGAACTGGCCACCCGCTTCGCGCTACCCGGCTGGGAGCTGAAACCCGGCCCGATCACCGACGTGTCCATCACGCCGATGCGCACGTTCGTGACCTCCCCGATGCGGCACGGCCGCCTGTTCCTGGCCGGCGACTCGGCGCACATCGTCCCGCCGACCGGCGCGAAGGGCCTCAACCTGGCCCTGGCCGACGCCGCCCTGCTGGCCGAGGCGATCATCGCGTACTACCGCGACGGCCGGACCGACCTGCTGGACGCCTACTCCACCACCCGCGAACGGCACGTCTGGCGGGCGGTGCACTTCGCGGTGTGGATGACCGAGATGCTGCACGTCCACCCGGACGCCGATCCGATGGCCGCCCAGTTGCAGTTGGCGCAGTTGCGCTACGTCGTGTCGTCGACCGCGATGGCGACGTCGCTGGCCGAGAACTACACCGGCATCCCCTGGTAGGCGCGCCTGGCAGACTGTGCCGGGTGAGCGGGACGGTACTGGTGCTGGGTGGGCGCAGCGAGATCGGCGTCGCCGTGGCGGAACGGCTGGTCAGGCAGGGTGCGCGCACGGTGGTGCTGGCGGCGCGGCGGTCGGCCGACCTGGACGCCGAGGCGGCGCGGCTGGCCCCGGCCGCCGTGCACCGGGTGGAGTTCGACGCGGACGACCTGGCGGCGCAGGAGAAGGTGCTGGCCGGGATCATGCAGCGGTACGGCGAGTTGGACACGGTGGTCACCGCGTTCGGCGTCCTCGGCGACCAGGCGGCGGCCGAGCGGGACCCCGCCCACACACTGTCCATTGTGCACACCGACTACGTGGCGCACGTGCACGTGTTGACGCTGCTGGCGAACCTGCTGCGGGCACAGGGGCACGGCACGCTGGTGGTGTTCTCGTCGGTGGCCGGCGTCCGGGTCCGGCGGGCCAACTACGTCTACGGTTCGGCCAAGGCGGGCCTGGACGGCTTCGCCAGTGGCCTGGCCGACGCGCTGCACGGCTCCGGCGTGCGACTGTTGCTGGTACGCCCCGGCTTCGTGATCGGCAGGATGACCCGCGGCATGTCACCGGCGCCGTTCGCCAGCACGCCGGAGCAGGTGGCGGACGCGACGGTGGCCGCGCTGCGCAGGGGCCGGGGCGAGGTGTGGGTGCCGGCCGTGTTGCGTCCGGTTTTCGCGCTGATGCGTGTGCTGCCGAGGTCCCTGTGGCGGCGGCTGCCTCGCTAGGCTGGAGATCACCCTGTTCCCGACCGGTCCCCGAGGTACGCAGATGGCCGCATCCGATCGCCGCGCACCAGCCATGCCGCAGGACGTGGACGAGAAGACACCGAACGCCGCCCGTGTGTACGACTACTTCCTCGGCGGGGAGCACAACTTCACCGCCGACCGGGAGCTGGGCGACAAGGCGGCGCAGGCGTTCCCGGTGATCCGGCAGACCGCGATGCTGAACCGGGCGTGGCTGCGGCGGGTGGTGGTGGACGCGCTGGACGCGGGTGTCCGGCAGTTCCTGGACGTCGGCTCCGGCGTGCCGACGATGGGCAACGTGCACGAGATCGTGCGGGCCGGCCTGCCGCCCGGCGAGCGGGCCACCGTGGTGTACGTCGACTACGAGGCCGTCGCCGTGCAGCACTCGCGGATCGTCCTGGAACGCGGCGGCGCCACCGACTGGGCGGCGATCGTGCAGGAGGACCTGCGCAACCCGGACGCGATCCTCGGTCACCCGGACACTTTGCGGCTGATCGACTTCAGCCGGCCGGTGTGCCTGCTGATGGTGTCGGTGCTGCACTTCATCGGCCCGGACGACCGGCCGGACGAACTGCTGGACACCTACCGCGCCCGGCTCGCCCCGGGCAGCCGGCTGGCGATCAGCCACGGCACGGTCGACGTCGGCCGGGACGAGACCGCGCACGAGCGGGTGACGGCCTTGTACCGCAACAGTTCCAACCCGGCGTGGGACCGCACCAGGGACGAGATCCGGGTGTGGTTCGGCGACTGGAAGCTGCTGCACTACCCGGATCTGGTGCACCCGGCGGACTGGCTGCCCGAACCGGACGCCGAGCTCACCGAGGACGAGTTGATCGCCCGGCCGTTCATGTGGTGCGCGGTCGCGGAGAAGGCGTCCTGACCCGGTGAACGCACGGTCCGTCGGCGAGGTCTGGCAGCAGGTGGTCAGCGTGCAACCGGGGCCGCCCGCCGCGGTCACGCTGGCCGCGGCCGCCGTGGCGCTGCTCGCCGTGCTGCTGCGCGACGTGTGGGTGGTGGCCCGCAACGTCGTCACCATCGCGCACGAGGGCGGGCACGCGCTGGTGGCGCTGCTGGTCGGCCGGCGGCTGACCGGGATCCGGCTGCACTCGGACACGTCCGGCGTCACGCTGTCCCGCGGCCACCCGCGCGGCCCCGGCATGGTGGCGACCACGATGGCCGGCTACCTGGCGCCGCCGCTGCTCGGCCTGGGTTGTGCCGCGCTGCTGGCGTCCGGGCACATCACGGCGCTGCTGTGGCTGACCGTGGTGGTGCTGGTGGCGATGCTGGCCGTGGTGCGCAACGCCTACGGGATCGTGTCGATCCTGTTCACCGCGGCCGTGGTGTTCGTGGTGTCGTGGTTCACCTCGGCCCAGGTGCAGGCCGGGTTCGCCTACGCGTTCACGTGGTTCGTGATGCTCGCGGGCGTGCGGACGGTGCTGGAGTTGCAGCGGGCGCGCGGCAGGGGCCGGGCGCCGAAGTCGGACGCCGACCAACTGGCCGGGTTGACGCGGGTGCCCGGTGTGGTGTGGGTGGTGCTGTTCGGCGTGGTCGGCGTCGTGGTGCTGCTGCTGGGCGTGCGCTGGCTGGGGCCGTTCGCGGCACTCACCAGTTCGAGCGCTCGTCCGCTGGGATGACCGCCACCACCGGCCACTCCGCCGGCTGGCCGGGCGGCACCTCGTCGTCCGCCGGTTCGCTGTCGTCGTCCCAGTCGCGCGGTCCGGCCTCCGGTAGTTCCGGCTGCCGGAGCCGCCACGTCAGCACCGCGGCCACGATCGCGGCCAGCGCGGCCACCACCAGCAGCCAGAAGCCCTGGCCCGGCACCGCCTTCAGGCCGTCACCGTCCGGGTCGCCGCCCGCCGTGCCGAGCAGCGTCCGCCACGCGACCTCGAACATGCCCAGCGCGAACACGAACCCGGCCAGGAACGTCGCCGCGACGACGCCGGCCACCCTGGCCGGCCGCAGCGACGACGGCCGCCACCCGGCCCGCATCCCGAGCCCGGCCGCCGCGACCAGCAGCAGCCCAGCGACCACGAGCGGGTAGCCGAGCGGCACCGGTGACGGCACCGAGTGGGTGGCCTGGTGGTGCGACTGGACCAGGAACACGCTGGTGGTGGTGAACCGCCACGCGCCCACGTTCAGCATGTCCGCCAGCCCGAAGTTGAACCGCTGGGTGGCGCGGAACAGCGGCAGCACCGATCCGAGCAGCACCAGGATCAGGGCGGCGCCGAACAGCCCGGTGGCCACCGGGCCGATCCGGGTCCGCGACTCCGGGCCGATGACCGATTCCTCCGGTTCCGGCGCCTCACCGTCCGGCGGGTAGACCTCGATC
>DATEPR010000346.1:0-2726 GCA_035273045.1 Pseudonocardiaceae bacterium
CTGCTGTTCGCCGGTGCCGGCTGGACGGCACGGGACGCCTGGTGGTCCCTGACCGGTGACCCGAACGTGTGGGCCACCCTGCCCGTGATCGACGCACTCGTGCTGGCGGTGGGCAGCATGGACACACTGCCGTCGCCGCTGCCCACGTACCTGCGCACCGGCCTGCGCTACGTGCGCCCCGACCGGCTGCGCCGCCTCACCCGCCGGACCTACCTGGCGGTTCAACCGGCTCTGGCCAGGGCGTTCAGCGGCCGGCCCGTGGTATTGCCCGCCGCGCTGACCGTCCGCTACCTGGACCAGACGCTGGGCGCGATCCGGGCGCTGCGGCCGGACCTGCCGGCGTTCGCGATCCTGCCCGCCACCCACCGCGCCGCCTCCTATGGTTTCGTCCACACCGGCTACGCGCCGGCCGTCACCGCGATCACCGCGTGGGGCCGGCGGCGCGGCGTGCCACTGCTCGACCTGGCCGCGCTCACCCGGACCCACGTGTTCAGCGGCGCCGGAAACCCGGACGGCATGCACTGGGGCTGGCCGGCGCACGTCGCCGTCGGCGAGGCCATGGCGAAACTGGTCGCCGACGGTTGTCCGGACTTTCCCATGGCGGTCCGACCGACGGGCTTGCCGGGACCGTAGGCTCGGTGGCCGTGCACGTCGCCGTTGTCACCGACTCGACCGCGTACCTGCCGGAAGGATTCGCCGACCGGCAGGCGGTGTCCGTCGTGCCGCTGCACGTCATCGTCGACTCCGACGGCGGGCTGGACGGAGTGGACTTCGGCCCGGCCGAACTGGCCAAGGCCCTGGACGAGCGGCGCACCGTGCTGACGTCCCGGCCGACGCCCGCCGAACTCGCCGACACCTACCGGGCCGCGCTGCGCGGCGGAGCGTCCAACGTGGTCGCGGTGCACCTGTCCCGCGACCTGTCCGGCACGTGGGAGGCGGCGCGTCTGGCCGCCGAGGAGGTGGGCAGCGAGGTGGGCGACCCGGACGCGGTGCGCGTGGTCGACTCGCGGACCACGGCCATGGGCCTAGGTTTCGCCGCCCTCGCCGCCGCCGACGCCGCCGCGAAGGGCAGGCAGCCCGGCGAGGTCGAGCGGATCGCCACCGACGTGGCGTCCCGCACCAGGACGTTCTTCTGCCTCCAGACCCTGGAACACCTGCGCCGCGGTGGCCGGATCGGCCCTGCGGCCGCGCTGGTCGGGTCCGCGCTGGCGGTGAAACCGCTGCTGCACGTGGCCGGCGGCCAGATCGTGCCGCTGGAGAAGGTGCGGACGACGAGCCGGGCGGCGGCCAGAATGGTCGAGTTGACCATGGACGCGGCCGGCGACGGGCCGGTGGGGTTGGCGGTACACCATCTCGGTGCGCCCGACCGCGCCGCCGACCTGGCCACCCGCCTGGAGGAATGTCTGCCCAATTCGGACGGATGCCTGGTGTCCGAGGTGGGAGCCGTGATCGGGGCACACACCGGGATGGGTGTACTCGGAGTCGTGGTGCTGCCGGGCGGGTTGTCCACATAGCCCGCAGTTGTCCACAGGCGACGGTCTTCGCCGATCTTCGTGGTTGATCCTTCTCTACTGTCGACGCCATGAAAGATCAACCACGCCGGCCGAGCGGCAACGCCGAGTCGCGGGCCAACCTGGCCGCGGTGATCAAGGAACTGGCTCCGCAGGCGCCGAAGCGGACGAACCGGCTCGTGGAGCGGTGGGTGCCCGGGGGACCGGAGTTCGTCGCGAAGCACCGGTTCGTGATTGCCGCGGCGTGCATCGCGCTGCTGGTGGTGGTGACGACGGCGATCCTGCTGTCCCACCACCGACCGCCGGCCGAGGCCGCGCCCGAACTGCCACCGGCGATCACGGCGACGCCGGCGCCCACTTCCGCGGTGTCGTTGGTGGTCAGCGTGGTCGGCCGAGTGGCCGAACCCGGCCTGATCACCCTGCCCACCGGTTCCCGGGTAGCCGACGCGATCCGGGCCGCGGGCGGCGCCCTGCCCGGCACGAACGACCTGGCCCTCGACCTGGCCAGGCGCCTGACCGACGGCGAACAGATCTACGTAGGCATCCCGGTACCAGCGGGCGCGGCAGACCCGGCCGGCCCGGCCGAATCACCCGGACCAATGGCCAAAGTGGACCTGAACACGGCGACGGAGGACCAGTTGGAGGCCCTACCCGGCGTAGGACCGGCGATGGCGCAACACATCCTCACCTGGCGCAGCCAACACGGCCAGTTCACGTCCATCAGCCAACTCCGAGACGTGTCCGGAATCGGCGACGGCCGCTACGCCAAACTCAAAGACCTGGTCACCCCATGACCCACCCCAACGACCCGCCACCCCAACAGAATCCCGTTACCCCGCAACAAGACCCACCGGAAGAACACGGTGCCGCCGCACCCCAGAGCGTAGGCGTGGCACCAAATCACCCGGCGCCCATGGGGGATCGCCCAAGCCCCGGGGTCCCGTCCAGTGGTGGAGTGGCTCCAGTGTTCGCAACCGACTCGTCCTCCGAAGCCAGGCCGAACGCGTTGCAGGACACCCCCCGACCGCCGATCCGATCCGCCAAACCGGCCAGCAGCGGCTCGGCTGGTTCCGAAGCCGGGGATGTTCAGCGGCGGATCGAACCCCCTCGGCCGCCTGGGGATTGTCCTGCGCCGCAGGATCCGTTGGGTTCGGCTGGTGGTCGTTCGGCTGGTTGCGGTGTCGGGGATGTTCAGCGGCGGATCGAACCCGCTCG
>DATEPR010000347.1:0-3584 GCA_035273045.1 Pseudonocardiaceae bacterium
TGCCGGTTGATCCACGGCAGGAAGTGTTGTCTGGCCCAGCGGACGTCCGAGCGCCGGCGGGCCAGCCAGTCGGCGGCCGGCGTGTCCGGCCACGGTTCCCGCCAGTCGCCGTCGGCCGCGACGCCGAGCACCTCCGCGGCGCGCAGCGCGACCCGGTGGTGGCCGGCGGGGGACAGGTGCAGCCGGTCCTCGCTCCAGGCGTGCCAGTCGTGCAGCGGACGCATCGACCACAGGTCCACCATCCGGCAGCCGTGCTGCTCGGCGATCGCCCACAGATGCCCGTTGTACGTGGCGATCCGGCCCCGCACCCGGCGGATCACCGGCATGGCGCGGGGATCGAAACCGGTGCAGATCACCACGTCGCTGCCCTGCGCGCGGAACCGCGCCACGGCCCGCTCGTATTCGGCCGCCAGCGCGTCCGGATCGCAGGAGGGCCGCAGGATGTCGTTGCCACCGGCGCAGAAGCTGACCAGATCGGGCTTCGCGGCCAGGGCGATCGGGAACTGCTCGGTGAGGATCTGGCGCAGGTACTTGCCGCGGATGGCCAGATTGGCGTACCGCAGCCCGGGCCGCTCGGCGGCCAGGTACCCGGCGAGCCGGTCGGCCCAGCCGCGGTGGCGGCCGTCCGGGCCGGGATCGTTGAGTCCTTCGGTGAAACTGTCACCGATCGCCAGGAAACTGGTCCAGCCGTGCAAGGCGCCCTCCCTCACCGTTGTCGCAGGCCAACCCCAGGATTCTGCCAAGCGGCACGGCCCGTCGCCACCGGCTTGCGGTGTCGCCAACCTCACTGGTTGGTGGTTTATTTTCGCTTGGGACTGCTTTAAGGTTGGAAGTTAACTGGACGGGACCGTCGATGACCAGTATTTTCCTAATGGTCTGGACCAATCGGGAGGACCGTTGGATACCGTTGTCGCCGCGCCGCACGCCCTGATCGACCGCGCGATCGCCGGCCCCACCCGGGTTCGGGTCCGCGCCGGCCGGATCGTGGACGTCCGGGCCGGGCACCCCGACTCGCCGGGCCTCGCGGGCGGCCTGCTGACCCCCGGTCTGCTCGACATCCAGGTCAACGGAGCCGTCGGCGTGGACTTCGCCGAAGTCACCGAGCACGGCATGCGCCGGGTCGCCGGCTGGCTGCCGGAGACCGGGGTCACCCGGTTCCTGCCCACCCTGATCACCGCGCCGGTGCCGGAACTGCTCGCCCAGGCCCGTGCCGTGCTGGCCGCGTCCGCCGCGCTGCCCGGTGACACCGGCGCGATTCCCCTTGGCGTGCACCTGGAAGGGCCGTTCCTGTCGTCCGTGCGGCACGGCGTGCACGAGGCCGGGCTGATGGTCGACCCGACACCGGACGCGATCGAGCGGATCCTCACCGACCCCGTGGTGGCGTCCGGGCTGCGGATGCTCACCCTGGCACCGGAACGTGCCGGCGCACTGGCCGCGATCCGCACCCTGGTCACCGCGGGCGTGCTGGTCTCCGTGGGCCACACCGACGCCACGGCAGCGCAGACCAGGGCCGCCGCCGACGCCGGCGCCCGCATGGTCACCCACCTGTTCAACGCCCAGCGCGGACTCGGCCACCGCGAACCAGGCGTGCCCGGCGCCGCGTTCAACGATCGCCGGTTCACCCTGGGCCTGATCGGCGATCTCGCCCACGTGGCACCGGATGTCTGCAAACTGGTCTTCCAGGTCGCGGGCGACCGGGTCGCACTGGTCACCGACGCCGTCGCCGCGGCCGGGATGCCGCCCGGCCCCTACCAGTTGGGCGGCCAGGAGGTCTTCCTGACCGACGACGGAGTCCCGCGCTCCGCGGACGGCACGATCGCCGGCAGCGCCCTGACGCTGGACCGCGCGGTGCGCAACATCGTGTCGCTCGGCGTCGACCCGGCGGTGGCGCTGTCGGCCGCCACGATCACCCCGGCCGACACCATCGGCGAACCGACGTTGGGCCGGCTCGAACCGGGCGCGGTGGCGGACCTGGTGTGGTGGGACGAGGACTTGCGGCCGAGGCGCGTGTGGACGGCCGGCCGCTTGGTCTACGACGCGGAAACCGCCGACTACGCGACCCCGGTGGTGGCCCTGCCCACGCACTGACCCGGTCGAGGTCGGTATCGACCTTGATCGCCCGATCTGGCCGATCCTACCGGGTCCGGGTGACCTTGCTCAGGCCGCGCGGCTGGTCCGGGTCACCGCCCCTGGCGATGGACAGGGCGTGGGCGAGGCGTTGCACCGGCAGGATTTCCAGGATCGGTGACACCTCCTCCGCCGTCTCCGGCAGCACGATCGTGCTCGTGGCGGGCACGTCCGCCGCCGCCGAGCCGATGGCCAGCACGTCCGCGCCACGCTCGTGCACCACCCGCAGCGCGTCCCGCATCGCGTTGCCGCCCTTGCCCTTGCTCGTCACGGCGAGCACGCCGGTGTCCGCGTCCACGGCGGCGACCGGGCCGTGCAACAGGTCGGCGCCGCTGTACGCGCGGGCCGACAGGTAGCTGGTCTCGGCCAGTTTCAGGGCCGCCTCCAGCGCGCTGGCCAGCGAGTAGCCCCGGCCGGTGGTCACCATGCGCTCCACGTACCGGTACCGCGGCGCCGCCTCGTCGGCCGCGACAGAAAGATCCAAAGTGGACTGTGCGAGTGCCGGGATGTCGGCGGCCGCCTCGCCGTGGCCGCCGCGGATCGCGTCCACCAGCAGGTAGAGGGCGAGCAGCGTCGACGTGTACGTCTTCGTCGCCGCCACCGCCAGTTCCCGGCCGGCCCGCACGTCGACGGACAGCTCGGCGACCGCGTCCAGTGCCGAGCCGGGAGTGTTGGTCACGGCCACCGTCAGCGCGCCGCGCGTGCGGGCGGCCTGCGTCGCCTCCACCAGGTCGGGTGAGCCGCCGCTCTGGCTGACCGCGATCCACAGCACGTCCGTCAGGTCCGGCTGCGCCCCGTACAACGTGGTCGTGGACGGCGACACCAGGCCGGCGGGCAACTGCAACAGCACCTCGACCAGGTACTTCGCGTACAGCGCCGCGTGATCACTCGACCCCCGCGCGGCCAGCAGCACGAACCTCGGCCGCGCCGCCGCCACCCGCTCCGCGACGGCCGTGATCTTCGCGCGGTGCTCCACCAGGTCCGCCAGCGCCGCCGGCTGCGCGGCGATCTCCGCGGCCATCAGGACGCCCGGTTGCTGCTGACCGGTCATCGCCTCTCCTTCTACCGGACCAGTGACGCCAGGTACTCGGCCGCCGCCCGCAGGCACACCCGAGCGCCGCCGTGCGTGTCGACCCGGGCCGTGACGCCCAGGTCCGGCCCTGGCACCCCGGTCTCCACGCGGACCAGCTCCAGGCCGCGCTTGGCCAGACCGCCCACGAGGTCCACCACCCACGGGTAGCGCTGGGCGTCCCTCGTCACGACGACGACCGGCCGCCCGCCGGCCGTCCCGGCCACCGACTCGGCGTCGACACCGTCCCGCTCGGCGACCCGCAGCACGGACGTGCCGGGCACCAGTTCCGCCAACACCGGTCCCAGTCCCCACGGTACGTCGCCCACCGCGATCGACGGCGACACCACGAGGTCCAGCACCAGCGGCGGCCCGGCCAGCGCCGGCG